>CALECT010000073.1 GCA_937949725.1 uncultured Pseudanabaenaceae cyanobacterium | reverse complement strand
GCTCATCAAACCCCTGGCGATCGCGTTCCTTCCGGTTCTTTTCCCCCTGGGTTTGTTCTATTTCTCCAAAGAAGACCAACTGAAACTCCATGGTCGGGAAGTGGTGAACTACTGGATTACTATGTTGGCGATCGCCATCGTGACCACTGTGGGTGGCACAATCCTACTCAAGGCGACTGCTCTGTTAGCCCAGGTGCCGCTGCTGTGGAATTTGGTCAAGCTGTTGGTCACGGTGGCAGGCTTTAGCTATGGTGTGGCACCGCTCGCAGCGATCGCTTGGTTCTTAGTAAAGCGTGAGCGGGTGTTCCGCTATCCCTTTATTCTGCGGTTGCTGTAGATGCTGACGGAGGAGTTTGGGCCATGGGCGATCGCCCAGGCACAAGCTAGGATGCAAATTGAATCCAGCCAAACTGAGCCAGCCTTAATCATCCTGGTCAAACAGTGCTCAGCTAGACCCATCAAAGCTTTCCGAACTGTCGCCTCCGCACCCACACCATTGGGGCTATTCTCGTAGCGTCCCACAGGCCAAACCAATGCCCCAAGCCAAATCGCCTTGGTTTCTATACATCATCCGTTGCAGCGACAACAGCCTCTACACGGGCATCACCCTGGATATGGACCGACGCTTTGAAGAGCATTGCTCCCAAAGCAAGAAATGTGCAAAATACTTGAAGGGAAAGGCTCCGCTACAGCTCGTCTTCACCACAGAAGCAGGCCAGGATAAATCCGCAGCATCTCGTTTGGAATATCGCATTAAGCGCCTGTCCAAGCTCCAGAAAGAACGTTTGGTAGCAGGTGAAGTAACGACTCGTCAGCTTGGTCTTCTCCCGAACCCAGCATTGAGCAAAAACTAGATGCTTCGTCATCTCGGCATTGCGGCGATACGAGCTAGAAGCGATCTGCCTCGAAGATTCATGCGTGTGATCACTTAGACAAGGATAGGAGATCCTACGATTATCTAAGATTCACGCATAAACCATGATGGAATTATCTGATTTACCCACATTCTTTCTTCCGCGTTGCAATCCATGGCTGATGCCAAAGCCGGTGAGCTCGATTGTATAAAACAAAAACTAGCTTTTGCTGAGCGCCTGTTAGCAGGCGTTGCACGAGCCAATGACAGTCTACTCAATGTCACGGACTACCGTGAATCTATCCAAGGAGCAATGAGGATTCTCGGTACTTCCACGCAGGTGGATCGGGTTTATCTGTTTCGTTGCCATGAGGCTCCAGCAACCCAGGAGCTCCTTGCCAGTCAGAAGTGGGAGTGGGTGGCCGAGGGCGTTAAGCCAGAAATCGACAATCCAGAATTACAAGACTTTCCCCTAGAAGCTTTATTGCCTCGATGGTCAGAAGCGTTAACCCAGGGACAACAGATCGCAGGATTGATTCGAGATTTCCCTGTCTCAGAACGGGAGATTTTAGAGCCCCAGAATATCTTGTCTATGGTTATCGCCCCCATTGCAGTGCGAAATCTGTTCTGGGGATTTATGGGGTTTGACGATTGCCACCGGGGCCATGTCTGGAGTGCTAGCGAAATTGATGCCTTAAAGACTGTGGCAAATAGCTTTGGCGGAGCCTTTGCTAGACAAGAAGCTGAGACGGAGCTTAAAAAAATCAATGATTCCTTAGAAGTTCGCATTCAGCAACGCACTGAGGAGTTAGAAGTTTCCACAGCATTAGCCAATAGTGCTAATCGTGCCAAGAGTGACTTCTTAGCCAACATGAGCCATGAACTGAGAACCCCACTGAATGGAATTTTAGGCTATGCCCAAATTCTCCAGCGCTCAGAGGATTTGAAGTCTCGGGAGAGGTCCCATGCATCTGTTATTGAACAGTGTGGTCACCATCTTTTAACACTCATAAATGACATCTTAGATTTGTCTAAAATCGAATCTCAAAAAATGAGTCTTTATCCTACTGAGATTAATTTTGACTCCTTCATGCAAGCTATTGTTGAAATGTTCAGCATTCAAGCTCACAAAAAAGGAATTGTCTTTCGCTATAGCCTCAGCCCACTTTTACCCCAAGGAATTTTGATTGATAAGCAAAGACTGATGCAAGTTTTGTTTAACCTGATGAGCAATGCAATAAAGTTTACGGACAGGGGTGAAGTTGAAATTGTAGTGACAGGAGAACCTTTTGTTCCAATAAAATCGAGTAAGGCATTAGAAAAACAGCATTTAATCAAGTTTGAAGTCCGTGATACCGGATCTGGGATAAGCAAAAAAGAGCTGGAGAAGATATTCACTCCCTTCGAGCAAGTTGGCAATATTGAGCAACGTTCAAAAGGGACTGGTTTAGGTCTAGCAATCAGTCAAAAAATTGTTGAACTGATGGAAGGAGAGCTAAAGGTAGACAGTGTAATGGGCCAAGGTAGCTGTTTTTTCTTCTCGATCTACTGTCCTGAAGTCAAGATCGACAGTCAATCAGCTCTAGACCGGTCTGAACAAAAAATCCTAGCCTATCAAGGAGAAACGAGGAAAATTCTTGTGGTGGACGATCGCTGGGAGAATCGAGCTGTTGTGACTAATATGCTGATTCCTCTAGGTTTCGAGATGATTGAAGCCGAGAATGGAGAACAGGGATTAGAGCAGGCTGTGCTGAATCGGCCTGATCTCATCATTACAGATTTGGCGATGCCAAGGATGGATGGCTATGAATTCATCAGGCTACTCCGCCAGAATGAAGCAACTCATAGAACCAAAATATTTGTTTCATCAGCTAGCGTTTTCCAATCGGACCAGCAAAAGAGTCTAGATGCAGGAGGAGACTGCTTTATCTCTAAGCCTATTCAACTTCAAGAACTACTTAAAGCATTGCAAGCTGCCCTCAAATTAGAGTGGGTCTATGAGACAAATAAACAGAAAAAAAATCAAGCTGAAGCAGATAAATCTTGTGATCAGTCTTCTATTATACTTCCTTCCATAGACTCTCTTCAGAGTCTACAGAAACTTGCATTATCAGGTTTAATCAAAGCATTCTGCAATGAGCTAGATGAGATTGATAAAGTCTCTCCAGAATGTCGAGGATTTACTCAAGCACATCGAGCATTGGCAGGAAATTTCCAGCTCAAGGATATCCAAGAGGCTTTAGAACTTTCTATTTCTCAGTCTTTAGCAGAAGCTCGTATAACGGCGTCTCACTAGAGTTCGCTTCAGGGATATCTGACTAGAGTTCTGAGTTGTAACGTAATCTGGACTATTCAATGTTCAGTTTGATGCTGAACTGGCTTCTTTGTGGACTAAATTGTCTTGCAGAACAAGTAAAATCTAGAATTCATGACCTAAATCTCAGGTCAATCTCAGGGTCTCTAGATACCCTAGAAGTAATCAAGATGCTGTGGAGTAATGATCTGGGTTAGACCAGGCAGAGATTCTTAAGTTATGAAAAAACGCTATTTTTTACAGCTCGGTGGAGCCGCTGTTGGGGCGATCGCCCTTTCCCGCTTCCTCCCCACAAACGCCACTGAGCAAGCTGCCTCCAAATCCAATGCCCATGGAGAAGGCAATTTCCCAGTCAGCAAAACCGAAGCGGAATGGCGCGAAATCCTAACGCCGGAAGAATTTGCCGTGCTGCGCAAGGAAGCGACGGAGCGGCCCTACATCAGCCCTCTGAATAAAATAAAAGAGAAGGGAACCTATCATTGCGCGGGCTGTAGCTCTCCCCTCTATTCCTCCGAGACGAAGTTTGAGAGTGGCACGGGCTGGCCTAGTTTTTACGCCTCTATCGAAGATGCCGTGGCGACCCGCGAAGATCGCTCGCTGATGATGCTGCGCACGGAAGTTCATTGCGCGACCTGCGGCGGACACCTCGGCCACGTGTTTGATGATGGCCCTAAGCCCACGGGTAAGCGCCATTGCATTAATGGTGTGTCGCTGAAGTTTGAGGCGGCATAGGTCTGCTGTTACTGCATTGCCTCGGTGACAAATGCCTGCACTTGCTGCAAATACTGGCTATCCATGTGGTTGTCATGGCTGCCGCCCTCAATCACGATCATCTCCTTGGGGCCAGTGGCGGCTTCAAATAGTCGTTCGCCCATGGAGACTGGAATCTGAATGTCGTTGGTGCCGTTGATGATGAGGACTGGCATATCCACTTGGGGCATTTTGGCGAGGGATTCGAATTTTTGCTTGAGCATCCATTCCACGGGTAGCACCCAGTAGAGCCCCAGCCGCTTGGTCATGTCTTTGATGCTGGTGAAGGAGCTTTGGACGATGAGGGCTGAGGCTTCGGGTTGTTTTGCAGCGAGGTCTGTGGCTACGGCTCCGCCGATGGAATGGCCGTAGATGATGATTTGCGGGGGCGGGATGTTGCGGGTTTGGGTGAGGTAGTTCCAGGCGGCTTGGGCGTCTTCGTAGACTCGGGATTCGGTAGGAAAGGGGCCGGAGCTGTTGCCGTAGCCTCGGTAGTCGAAGAGGAAGACGTTGTAGCCGAGCTCGTGGAATTGCAGGGCTTGGCTGACGTTTGCGCCGATGTTGATGGCGTTGTGGTGGAAGTAAAGGAGGGTGGGGGCGTCGGGCTGGTCGGCAGGAATCCACCAGGCGTTTAGGGTGGCTGAAGTCTCAGGAATTGGAATGTTGAGGGTTTGGTGGTCGAGTTGGTAGAGGTCTGGGGTGTTAGCGAGTTTTTTGGCGGGGTAAAAGAGGAGGCGTTGCTGGAAGAAGTAGAAGCCGAGGCAGATGAGGATGTAGGCGATCGCTAGTTTCTTGAGATGGGGGAGCGATCGTATTTTATCGGTTCTCATATTCAGGTTGCATACAGAACTATATGTGTAAACATCCATCAACCAATACGAATCAAAACCCTCCCTAAATACTCAGCTTAGGGCTCTCTATGAGGCGAAGAGAGAGTCATCGAGTATTTAAGGAGGCTCAGGTCAAACTTATTCAATTTTATATAGGCGTCGGTTGCATATAAAAGACCAGAGCGAAACAAGCCACTACGCTTACTGTGATACATACAAAGCGGTCAATTTTGAGAGCGAGTTCAATTTCATTCACGATATTTTTCATGATGTTCTTTCCCCCTTCGCTTCCTTCTGCGGGAAGCAAGCTGTGTAAACCGGCTTTTAACTTGACAACCGCATAAACAATTGGCGTAGCTACGTGAGATAGCTTCTGGACGTTTAGGATGAAACCGATCCCCTCAGGGAGGACCGTGAAAAGCCGAAGCAATGCAAGACTGGTTCTGAGCTTCTCTCAGTTTCAATTATAGCTTGCTCAAAACTGGCGTTGCTGATCAAAGCAGAAATAGTTTAAGCCAAAGCCTGATTGTCAAAGAAGAAATGCCATCATGCCATCGTTTATCAAATTAGTATTTCTTCCCACAGCACCTAACCCCGCAGTTCCCTCAACGCATTTGCCCCCACCCACCGCGCCGCCTTCTCCTCCCGCTCACTCAACACCTCCGCCAACGCCACAGCCCGCCCATTCATCGCCCCATTCCGCTTCCCCAACTGCCGCAGCGCCCAATTCACCGCCTTCTTCACAAAATTGCGGTCATCTACACTCCCCAAATCAATCACCCACCAAAACGGCTCAAACCGCTCATCACTGACCTTCTTATCGTGAAGCGCCAGCACCGCCATCATCACAAACCCAGCCCGCCGCACAAACTCCGCCCGCTCCTGTAATCGCGCAGGCTGAGCAGAATCAACCCCTGCCCAAACCAACGCCCGCTCATAGGCCCAGGGGCAACGGCGAAATAAATTCGAACAAGCCTGATCACAAACATCCCAAGAATCAAACGCCTCCACCCAGGCATCCGCCAGCTCCACCGTCATCAGCCCCGGCTCAGCCACCAGCGTCGCCAAGATCCGGGCCTCATGCACCCCGCTCTCCCACAGCCCCAGCGCCAACTCCTGCTCACGCCCCAAAGACTTCGCCAGCTTGCGCAACTGCGGCATCGTCACCCCCAGAGCATTCACCGTATTGATGCGAAACCGAGCACTACTCGCCAAATGCTCTGGACTCCCCAACAGCACCAGCTCCGCCATCACCGCTTCCAAGTCAGCCCCAGCAGCCATAATCTTCCAACGCCTCAGCCCCTCAATTATTGGCTGAGGCTTGTTCAAAATTCAGCTCCGTTCAATAAAACGGAACAGCCAACCTCACCCTAAATCCCTCTCCTCAAAGAGAGGGACTTCAAAAACGACACCCTTCTCCCCAGGGAAAAGGGCCGGGGATGAGGGCAGCACAAGCTAACGGCTACTTTGACCAAAACAGAACAGCCGACCTCACCCTAAATCCCTCTCCTCAAAGAGAGGGACTTCCAAGACGACACCCTTCTCCCTGGGGAGAAGGGCTGGGGATGAGGGCAGCCCAAGCCGCCGCTACCGGTTACGCCCAAAGACAAGCCAAACCATCATTCTCGCTCACCCACAGTTGTAAAATCGTAATCTGACCCGCCCCTGGGCAACCTCCGCCTCTGCATCTATGTCACCCCTCCCCGTCGGCCCCCACTCTCCCATCGACTACCTCGAACGCATCCTCACCGCCCGCGTTTACGACGTCGCCGACGAAACTCCCCTAGAGGTCGCCGCAAACCTCACCAGCCGCCTGGGCAACAACATCCTGCTCAAGCGCGAAGACATGCAATCCGTCTTCTCCTTCAAGCTGCGCGGGGCCTACAACAAAATGGCCCAGCTCCCCCAGGACATCCTCAAGCGCGGCGTCATCGCAGCCTCCGCAGGCAACCATGCCCAAGGCGTCGCCCTCAGTGCCAAGACCCTGGGCACCACCGCCATCATCGTCATGCCCACGACGACCCCCCTCGTTAAAGTCAACGCCGTCAAAGCGCGCGGTGGCGAAGTAGTCCTGTTCGGCGACACCTATGACGATGCCTGCGGCCATGCCAAACAACTGGGCGAAGAAAAGGGTCTCACCTTCATCCACCCCTTTGATGATCCAGACGTGATCGCAGGCCAAGGTACCATCGCCATGGAAATCCTGCGCCAGTACCAACAACCCATCCATGCCATCTTTGTGGCGATCGGCGGCGGCGGCCTCATCTCCGGCATCGCTGCCTACATCAAACGCCTCCGCCCCGAAATCAAAATCATCGGCGTTGAACCCGTCGATGCCGATGCCATGAGTCAGTCCCTGGCCAAAGGCGATCGCATCACCCTCGATCAAGTGGGCCTCTTCGCCGATGGCGTCGCCGTCAAACAAGTCGGGGTCGAAACCTTCAAACTCTGCCAGCGCTACGTCGATGAAATCATGCTCGTCGATACCGACGACACCTGCGCCGCCATCAAAGACGTCTTCGAAGACACCCGCTCCATCCTCGAACCTGCGGGGGCATTAGCCATCGCAGCCATCAAAAACTACGTTGAGCGCGAAGGCATCACCGACCAAACCCTGATCGGCATCGCCTGCGGAGCCAATATGAACTTTGATCGCCTCCGCTTTGTCTCCGAGCGGGCCGAGCTAGGCGAACGCCGCGAAGCCGTCTTGGCCGTCACCATCCCTGAAGAGCGCGGCAGCTTCCGCAAATTTTGCAGTTGTATTGGCGATCGCAACATCACCGAATTCAACTACCGCATTGCTGACGAGAAAATTGCCCATGTCTTTGTCGGTGTGCAAATTCCCGCCGCAGAAGCGGCAACAGAACTGGTCGAGAAGCTAACCAGTTGCGGCTTCAAGACCGTAGACCTCACCGACGACGAAACAGCAAAGTTGCATATACGACATTTAGTTGGTGGGCGATCGCCCCTGGCCCAAAACGAACTGCTCTACCGCTTCGAATTCCCCGAGCGACCCCGCGCCCTCATGCAATTCCTCAACAGCATGAGTCCCACCTGGAACATCAGCCTATTCCACTACCGCAACCATGGCTCCGACGTGGGGCGCGTCCTCGTGGGAATGCAAGTGCCCCCTGAGGACATGAGCGACTGGCAGAGTTTCTTAGACAACTTGGGCTACAGCTACTGGGACGAGAATCAAAATCCCGCCTACCAACTCTTTCTGCGGTAGCCCACATCCAGTCTAAGCAAGCTATTGTCTAGGCAACAAAACCTAAACGGCATCCTGCTGGAACCGGTAAAACAGAAACTCGTTCTCAAATAAATGCTGTCCTGTCACATGGCTCACCAAGCCATTTTCCACCAGCAGCTGACCATACCGAATCGCTTCTGCCAACGAAATGCCATAGGCCGTTTGCAGACAAGTGACGGCTTCACTACCAATAAAACAGCGAGGATAGCGGCGGGCCATATGCCAACGCTCCTTTACTTCTACTCCCTGGGCACCGCGCAGCGTCGCTACAATCTGCTCCAATTGCGCATGGGGAATTTGGCGTAAATCCACAATGCTGCGGTTCAGAATCAGAATTTTCCCAGCCTGCAAAAAACGCTTCAGGCTTGCGGCAGATTCATTGGGGTTTGCTTGGAGCCAGTTATTCACCAAGCTGAGACTTTCCCGAGGCTGAATCTGATTCCGCATCGCTAAGATATGCAGCACTTGGGACATACCATCTTGGTCGACGGGGGCGTTGATTGTAGTCATGGTGAGAAGCCTAATCAGAGAGAGAGAAGAGAGGTGCTTGCGACCTTGCGGAAGCTTGTTGTGTATATAATGCGACTCCGCAATGAACTATCCCTGACTCCAAAGTGAGTGCTTCATCACAAACAGATTAGAATTCACTGAGAGCGCTTTGAGGGAGCAAGCTTCAGCGATCACGACCGATCTAGGAGACTGCTGCCCCCCCCATACCAAGAAGACCATTCAACCTCAGCAGCCATCTTCAAGCTGATGTTCGGCAATATTCATGCAGCTTCTAATCTTGAAGCCTGACTGTTATCCCCCGTGCGTGCAATACCCGCAGTTGCACCCACAGCTCACCGCTGACGCTGTATAGCCCTTGCCGGAATCTGAGCCCCCAAATTTTGCTGCTCCATTTGCCAAGCATAGGTCTCATAATTACGTTGCGCTGCTGCTCTCTGACCAAGCTGCCACTGCGAATCCGCTAAGTTCAAATAAGCCACGGTGCGATTAGGAGCCAGCTCAACCACAGCTTCCAACATCCCGATCGCCTCACCATGCTCACCTAGCTCCTGCAAAAAGAAGCCATAGTCATTCAAGGCAGGGGTATAGGTTTGCCAAGGAATATCCTGCTCCCACCAAACCGCCACCCATTGCTGCAGGGGCGTTAACGATTCCATCTGACTGGAGCCACCAACGAGAGTATGAAGCGATCGCGTCAGCTCAAACATCTCCTGCAAAATCTTCGCCGCAACTTCTGTCTCTCCAGCTTTATATTGCGCTAATGCCGCAGCATGTCCCCGCGCGATCGCGGCCTCCATGGAATATCGATGAATATAGTTGTGGGGATACATCAATCCTTCAAACGGACTTTCCAATCCCTCCGGTGCGACTGGCTCAGCTCCCTGAGTTTCCACCGCAACAATGGCCGCTTCTAAGATCTCCGCCGAAGCATCTGCAAAACCGTGGGACAAAAAGTGCAGCTCCCGCCCATTCTGTTCAAATGTCTGAATAAACGTCGCTGCCCAATAGGGCATTTGAGAATACAACGTCAGTTGCTTCCCATCGCAGCTGCCCGCAGTCTTAACCGAATTAAAACCACCATGGTCATCTTGCCAGGGAACCGGCTGCGCCCAGAGCACCTTGGCATTTTCCAGTCCCAACAAAATGGCCTTATCTGGCTGCGACTCTGGCGACAGCAATAGCAAACGCTCTGCACCCTCAACTTGCAATGCAGCGCAGCTTTCATCCAACGGGATTTGCACCCCCGCCAGCTCGTCAGCATCATGCCCAATCATATTGAGATTTGCGGTGGATGCCGCTTGGGCAAAACCACCCCATAACATCAGCCCAGCAACAGTTCCCAATGCGAAGCTCAATCTGTTGACTCCGCGATAACGTCGCTGCTGGGGATAAGACAAGATGGATCTCCTCAAATAAAAGTGGAAGCGGCAAAGCTAAAATCTAAGAAGACTGCTCCACCAGAATGGCTAAGTCAATCCCACTGCGCTTGGCCAGAACCTCCAGTTCATTCAACATTTCCTGGGCGACGCTTTCCTGAGGGTCTAACGCCAAAACACGACCATAGGACTGGGCAGCAGCCTGATACTGCCCCAGCTTGGTTTGAGCCTGGCCCAGATTGAAATGAGCATGGGCAAAATCGGGCTCAAGCGCGATCGCCTGCCCATAGGACTCAATCGCCACCTCCCACTTCTGCTGGTTGGCCTGGGCAATTCCTAAGTTGTAATAGGCCTCAGCACTACCGGGACTGCGCATCAAAATTCTTTGCCACACCGCCTCTGCATCTTGATAGCGGCTGTGTTGTGCCGCAACCGCTGCAGGATTAAGCGAGTCGGGACTGGCATGGGCCAGTTGCGGTCCAGCAGTCACACCGAGGAGGGAAATAACAACAGCGAGTGAGATACCTTTCATCGCAAACAATCCATGAACTTGAAGAATCAGGGTGAGGTCAACCTCTGCTCGTAGAATGCAACT
This sequence comes from uncultured Pseudanabaenaceae cyanobacterium, assembly GCA_937949725.1. Taxonomy (GTDB): domain Bacteria; phylum Cyanobacteriota; class Cyanobacteriia; order PCC-9006; family JAAUQQ01; genus JAAUQQ01. Next base: position 51,063 of record CALECT010000073.1, on the reverse strand, counting down.
CGCCTATGAAATTCTTCTGATAGAAAAATGAATGCTTCGATGCCCTCTCCTAAGAATGAGCTGAGATGCATTGCTTCCGAGCCAGTCTGAAGCATCCAAACTGCTCTAACCCGCTTCTATCGCTAATTAGATTCCTGGAGAGGCATCTCGCTCCGGAACTACTACTGCTCCAGCACCAAGGCCAAGTCAATGCCGCTCCCCCGAGCAATAATTTTCAGCTCATCTAACATCTCTTCCGCCAAGCTCTCCTTAGGGTCTAATGCCAAAGCATGACGATAGGACTGAGCAGCGGCTTGGTATTGCTCCAACTTTGCTTGGGCTCGACCTAAGTTGCAGTAGGCATGGACAAAATCTGGGTCGATGGCGATCGCCTGCTCGTAGGAGTCAATCGCTTCCTGCCATTTCAGTTGATTAGCTTGGGCAATGCCCAAGTTGTAATAGGCCTCAGCACTATCCGGATTACGCACTGAAATCCGCTGCCACACAGTTTCCGCTTCTCGATAACGGCTGTGCTGTGCCGAAACCGCTGCTGGGCGCAAAGCGGTGGGCTTGGCTTCAGCCAATTGGGGAGCAGTGGTTACACCGAGGAGTGTAATAACAACAGCTAGTGAGATTCCTTTCATCGTTTGCAATCCGTTAGCGTGAATAACCAGGGAGTTCAATAGCTCCTGAAGGCTGACGCTTTTCCATCCTTGAAGAGCAGAGTCCAGTATTCCTACTGAACTAAATACTTTACCTACGCGAAAAAGCTATGAGCCATTTAGCTTAATAAGTCCTACAGCTCCATCCGCTGCGATTCGGCTAATTTTCGGGATGGTTTACAAATTGATTGAAACCGCAGCGGTGAATGCTCCCAAATCCCCATACATAACAAAACAGCCCGAAACCAATTGGTTTCGGGCTGTTTTTAACAAGCCTTGAATTAAAAATGATGGTCTAACAGAGCCACCATTGGCTGAGGCTTAAACCAAGTCTTAGTAACCGCGAGCACCGGGCTTGTGCACGATGAAGCTAGCCACTTGGCACTGCTTGATGTTGTCAAAGCCAACAACGCGGATGTAGCAGTCGTTGTAGTCGGTGCGGCATTCACGCACTTCAGTCAACACATCTTGGATGTTGCTGCAATCGAACATGGGAAGCTTCCACATGGTCCAATAGCATTCGGCGGGGTTGCTGTTCTCGTTGAACTCGATGCAAGGGATGTAGCCTTGCTCAACCATATATTCAATCTGACGATTGATCTGCTGGTCAGATAGGGGAGGCAGGTAAGAGAAAGTTTCGTACCGGCGCTCTTTAGGTAGAGTTCTCTTCGTTTTCATGGTTAGGAAATCCTAATGTAGTCGTTGCAGTAAAAGGGTGAAGGAAAGGAAATGGGAAATTAGGCCAGGGGATAGTCAACAGGTCGCTTAAACGATTACCCATTACCCATCCCCGAGACCTAAGCCACCTTAGATGGTGTCCATTGCCTCAAATTCGAACTTGATTTCCTTCCACAGTTCGCAAGCCACAGCCAGCTCAGGGCTCCACTTGCAAGCTTCACGGATGATGTCGCCACCTTCACGCATGAGGTCACGGCCTTCGTTACGAGCCTGGAGACAAGCTTCAAGTGCAACGCGGTTAGCGGTTGCACCAGGAGCGTTACCCCAAGGGTGACCAGCGGTACCACCACCAAACTGGAGGCAGGAGTCGTCGCCGAAAATTTCAACCAGCGCAGGCATGTGCCACACGTGGATACCACCAGATGCAACAGGCATTGTGCCAGGCATTGCAGCGTAGTCCTGGGTGAAGAAAATACCGCGTGAACGATCTTCCTCAACGTGGTCTTCACGCATCAGGTCAACAAAGCCCATGGTGATGCCTTTCTCACCTTCGAGCTTGCCCACAACCGTACCGGAGTGGAGGTGGTCACCACCAGACAAGCGCAGGCACTTAGCCAAGACGCGGAAGTGGATGCCGTGGTTACGCTGACGGTCAACCACAGCGTGCATAGCGCGGTGAATGTGCAACAGGACACCGTTGTCGCGGCACCAGTTGGACAGGGTGGTGTTGGCGGTGAAACCAGCGGTGAAGAAGTCATGCATGATGATGGGTGTGCCAATTTCCTTGGCAAACTCAGCACGCTTCATCATCTCTTCGCAGGTGCCTGCGGTGACGTTCAGGTAGTGACCCTTAACTTCGCCGGTTTCTGCTTGAGCTTTTTCGATTGCTTCTTGAACGAAGAGGAAGCGATCGCGCCAGCGCATGAAGGGCTGGGAGTTGATGTTCTCGTCATCCTTGGTGAAGTCAAGACCACCACGGAGCGCTTCGTAAACCGCACGACCGTAGTTCTTAGCGGAAAGGCCCAACTTAGGCTTAATGGTGCAACCCAACAGAGGACGACCGTACTTGTTCAGTTTGTCGCGCTCAACGGTAATACCGTGGGGAGGTCCAGGGAAGGTCTTGATCAGAGCGATGGGGAAACGAATGTCCTCCAAACGCAGCGCACGAAGAGCTTTAAAACCAAACACGTTACCAACCAAAGAGGTCAGAACGTTGGTGATGGAACCTTCTTCAAACAGATCCAAAGGATATGCAATGAAGCAGAAGTACTGGTTGTCTTCGCCAGGAACGGGCTCAACTGCATAGCAACGACCTTTGTAGCGATCCAGGTCGGTCAGCAAGTCGGTCCAAACCGTGGTCCAAGTACCGGTAGAAGATTCAGCGGCAACAGCAGCAGCAGCTTCTTCAGCATCCACACCGGGCTGGGGGGTCATGCGGAAGCATGCCAGCAAGTCGGTGTCCTTGGGGGTGTACTCAGGGGTGTAATAGGTCAGACGATAGTCCTGTACACCGGCCTTATAGCCCTGGTTTTGTGCGGCCATTTACTATATTTCTCCCTAGTTTCACAAAATCGAAGACTCTGCCGCTTCTGGAGTTGGTTCAGGCCTAGCCCGCTCCAACTCCAGCTCCAAAACTTTTGGGCTATTCGTTGGGGCGACATTAGCAATGTAGTCAAACTACAAAGCAAATTAATAGCCCTATCCAAACCGGCAGAACGCTCGTCTTACGACTGACATTGTTGAAAGTCACTCTCGCAAAAACGAGCCCTTTCTTAAGATTAAACTTAGCATGTGGCGGCTCATTCAGATCCATGACTTTCCTGTCGGGATTGATAGGTTTTACTTAACTAACTCTGTTCGACGAAAGCGGCTAGAAGTAGCATCGTTTATTCACGCGCTAAAGTCATCTGTTCAAGCAACTCTAGAGGCCCATGAGAAATGCCGTTAATCCTTGATTCTGTCGCTATGAAGTAATTCTGACACAGCCATAAAGATAGACTCAATTAATGGCCCTTTAACCTCTAAGAGCTCCAGCCAAGGAGCTTGCCGAGTAGACACTTGCCAATCAATGAAGAATCGTAAACCTTTGTAGAGAGTAGGCTTAGAGGCCTTATCCAAAGGAAAGCCACGAGAGACATGGCGCTTTCAACTGAATAAAACAGTAAAGCAATGGAACAACAAAGCACTCTTCTTCATACCCACCAACAGTGGATTATTCAAAACAGTTAACTTTCAGAGGAGAACAACACATTAGGTTGCCATCATTCCTCTTTCTCCCGACAGACAGAGGAACTAAAATACGAGGCCACAAAAGAATAGAGACTCAGCCTCTTATTGCTAGATCTGTGTAAACACAATCATCGCGAATAAGTTTGGAGCTAGACCTATGAAAAGCATGTCGTGTTCACTTAACAAAATCACGCATTTTCAGCCCGCCCCCAAAATTATGTCTCGTTAGAATTACCCTTGCCCTCAGGCAACTCTCGCTGGGGTTTTGAACTCAAATTAGGGGGCTGCGCTAAAGGCTCTTGCCCTTCTTCGGGAAATGGCGATGTCTCTAAGGGAAGTTCTTCCTGGGGCAAATCTAATGACTGATTATTCGCTAAAGGTTTTGCGACTTGTACTTCAACCGGTACTAGTTCGCGTTCTTGCAACTCGGGTAATGCAATTTGCTCGGCAGGAGGAGCTTGTTCGATCACCTGTTCCGGTGCAGTTTTTTCTGCCAGCTCAGGCAAAGGCTGTTCCATGGTCATGCGCTTCGGCTTAGGCATCACCTTCATAAGATCATCCAACGGACGAGGAATCACCATAATGGCGTGCAGTTCACCAATACGCTCCGCTTCGTTCATCCCGGCTTCAACTGCCATCGTCACATCACCGATGCGACCTTGCACAATCGCCGTACATAAACCACTGCCTGTGGTTTCATAGGTGATCAGATCAACATTGGCGCATTTCATCATGGCGTCAGATGCACCCACCATGGCTGGAAAGCCTCGGGTCTCGATCATGCCGATCGCCCCTGTGGTTTCAAAGTCGCCAGACCGTTCAGCAAATTCAGCAAAGCGAGTACTAATGGGCAACACCGCATCGAGATTAGGCCAAGGTCGAGGCAACATCATGCTCGAAACATATTGGTCAAATTGCTCTGCGGTTTTCTTGCCTGCGGCCACCGCAATCTTGACATCGGCATAACCACCGCGCACCACCGCCGTGCAATAACCGCTTCCTGTTTTCTCATAGCCCACCAGAGTCACCCCTGAAGACTTGAGCATCATGTCCGCCGTACCGATGATGGCCGGGAAACTTCGAGTACAAACCAAACCCAGCGCCCCTTCGTCCAAAGCCTTGGGTTTCAAAGCCTGAACGGATAGCTCATCCTTTTGCTCTGCAGAGGCAGGTTTAGCACCAGCAGCACTGGGAACAATTTGTTGCTGCTCAGGAGCAGAAGTTGGCTGTTCCTGAGCAGGATTGTCGGAGCTAACGTTACGGGGGTCGGACATGGGAGGGAATACCCAAAGAGCGCTGGAGCCATCAACCCAATGGGTTTAAGAGAAGTCGCTAGATATCTTCGTTAGAAAACATCGCACCTCTCATCTGTTCAAACTGAGCCTTGCCATAGACCACCGTGGACCGGGGAGGCTGGACAGCAGAGGCTGAACGAGGAGAGCTTGATGCAGTTGGGGTTTCTGTATCAACTTCGTCCCAAGGGGAAGGTTCCTGTTCCATCTTGTCAGCTTTTGGAGGAGAGGCTTCACCACTGTTACATTTGTCGGTTGTGGGGCCAACCGTCCCATGTTCTAGAGAGGCAGGAGGCTTCTCCCAGGAGAAATTATTGGGTGAAGTTGTGGTCTCAACCGTTCGGCCCATATTCCCTAGCAAAGATGCTGGCGGGACAAGCTGACCGGGCGCAACGCTGACGTTGTAGATCGTGGTGGAAGTGCCAATGCAGGCCTGGGTACCAATGCGGCAATGGCCCACAATCACGGTGCCTGCGCCTAACGAGGCACCTGCTTCTACAGTGATTGTTCCGTCGTTAGCATGGAGTACTGAACCTAGGCCCAAACAAACTCCCGCACCAATGACGATGGCACAATCACTATCGGCCTTGAGCACCGAGCCCGCTGCGATCACTGCATCGGGGGCAATGGAGACATTACCGCTGGTGCAGTAATGAGTCATCGATGGTGATTGCAGCGGTGGCAAGTGCATGGATACCGCCTAGGGCTTTTGGACGATGGTCTCGCTGACTCGGCGCTTGGCCTTGATGTCCACGCCAATGAGTCGGACATAGTCCTTTGGATGATCTGCCAGATAGCCTTCCAAGGTGCTCATCACCTGGGAGTCACTAGTAGCCGTAATCATCGGCAAGGTCTGCCAACTACCCGTCTTAAAGCGACGCGGGTTGGCATATTCCACGCCAACACGGCAGCCTTGGCTGAGAATGCTGCGAACCTTGGAGGTAACATCACTGCCACCACCGGTTCCGCCGCCGCTATTGCTGCTGGCGCTGCTACTGCTGGCCGTTGCACCACTCGCTAGCGTTGCGGGAGCATCAGAAGAATCTACAGGGCCATCGGGGCGCTGGACCAAAATCTCCGCTACGCGGCGGCGGGCACCCGTGTCAACGATGACGGCGCGCACATATTCGCCACTGTGCTCAGACATGAAAGACTGGAGGCCTGCAACAGATGTTTGGCTAGCGCCAGTCAGCCAAGAGCTGGTCTTAAAGCGACGAGCATTGGCATACTCCGTCGTTACTTTGTAGCCCTGGTTGATGTAGTTGGTGATCTGGGCGCTCCAGCTTGCACCGGATACGTGGCTATTGCCAGCACGGTTACGACCACCGCTACTAGAGGCAGCGACTGTTGCATGACCCTGGGCAACGGGCTTGCCGTCAGGACGCTGAATCAATGCCTCAAGCACGCGACGACGAGCTTTGGTGTCAATGCCGATGATGCGCACATACTCGCCTTCATGCTCACGCACGCAGGACTCAAGTTCTGCAATTACCTGACCTTCACCAGTGGACTGGAGAGGCTGACAGGTCTGCCAAGAGCTGGTGCGAAAACGCCGAGGAGTGGCATGTTCTGTACCAATCTTGTAACCCTGGCTGAGCAAACTCCGAACCTGGGCGACAACTTCAGGGCTTAGGAGCCCACTACCGTTTCTCATCTGTTTGTTCCCGTCGAATGAAATATCTGGATGCTGCTCAGCAGGTGTCTGGGGCAGAACGCAGCGTTGCTCCGCTCCAGTGTGGTAGCCAGCCTTTGTCGCTTGGCTAACGCCAATGATGTGAGCCACAAAGGATTGATCCTCAGGACGCACATCGGGAAGCCGGTCAGCCTGCTGCTGGTTTGTAATCACGGCCCCCGAAGGCACGTATTTACCAGGGGGAATTTCTACATCCTGAATCAGCACATGCATCATCACGATGGAGCCGGCCCCCACCCGGGCATTGAAAATGGTCGAGCGAAAGCCAATGAAACAGCCGTCTCCCACATAGGCTGGCCCATGGACCAAGGCCTTATGGGCCAGGGTGGTACCTCGGCCAACCCAGACGGAGTAGTCTCGCTGGTTATCCCCAAGAACAAGACCTTGGGCTAGACCATGAATCACCACGCCATCTTGGACAGTGGTTCCTGGACCAATCCAAAAGGGCGTTCCCTCATCCGCTCGGATGGAAGTACCAGGAGACACCAAAGCATCCGCACCGATGGTCACATCCCCAATGACGTTGGAGAAAGAATGAACATAGGCAGCGGAATCAATAGTGGGCTCGGCCAGGGACTTAGCCCATGGATTGGCACCGGAATTCGCCGAATTTTGAATGGATGAAGCGGTGACGCTATGAACCACCACAGATGACTTCCTCAAATATCAATGAACAGCTGCCCGAAGGCCGCTGGCCATTCTGGCTTTTGGGCATAGGGCTTTTGCCTGGCAAACGCAACTAAGCGTTACGCCCGCTACAGCGCGTCCTTTCGCAACTTGCGAAGATGGCCCCAATTACAGCTTGCGAAGCTCACTCAAACGTCTTTGCTCAAAGGCAGCATTGCTTGGGCAGTTAAAACGAACTAGCCTTCGCGATCCTTTGGCCAATGCTATTTCCGGTACAGGGAGCGATTTTCCACCGTTACGGTGTCAATGATGGCGATGACGGCTGCATCGATCGGGCGATCGCCACAATCTCGCACATGGCGAGCTTGGCTGCCCCGACTCACTAAGACCCATTCATCCACACCCGCCCCAACCATGTCAGCGGCGACCTCATGGCCCGGTATTAACTCACCATTTTCATCCACAAACTGCAGAACTAAAAGCTTTACCCCTTGGAGGCTGGGCTCTTTGTAGGTGCTAACGACCGTTCCTCGAACCTTTGCTATACGCATGAAATTTATTTTTTCTCTTCTAGGGAGCCCGTAAACACAGGACCCCAGTGATGGATTCCCTAGAAGCGATTACTCCTAAGCTGCGCCTTCGCCCCAGGCTGATCGCCCAGGAGCAAAGACAGCACTGCGATTAACCTCAGTTGGCTCAGCCAAGTTGAAGCAATCTCAGCACTGAAGCTCAGTCCTACATGCGGAACTGCTCAACTGCTTCGGTGTAGCGGATGGGGAGAACGTACTCAAGGTTCTCGTGGGGGCGAGCAATGATGTGGTGGGACAAAACTTCGCCACCAGCAACGCGCTTAGCGGAGTCGATGCCAGCAGACACAGAAGCTTGAACTTCAGAAACGTCTCCACGAACAATCACGGTCACGCGGCCACTACCGATTTTCTCGTAGCCCACTAGCGTTACGCGAGCGGCCTTGACCATGGCGTCAGAGGCTTCAACAACAGCGGGGAAACCTAGGGTTTCAATCATTCCTACAGCAATGGGCATTGTTTCGACGTCCTTAGTACAAATTACTGACTAAAAGCTTGAATCGCTTATCGCTTCCCGTTGACGAAGATTTCGCCAAAGGAAGAAGAAATATTGCTGAATTCTGCAATCTTCATAAAAGCCAGCATAGATTGGCTGGGGTCTATTGCCAACATTGGCTTGATGGTGATCCCCAATCTCATTGATTAGCTCTGTTAATCAATCACCGATCTGACATTTGCGCAGCATATCAATTTCTTAAGAAGGGGGGTTTGTCAAGATCAATGCAGAAAGAAGAGTAGGCAAGGTTATGGGGCCGATCTCCGATTTGGGATCGCTGGATTTAGAGCCAAAGTCGCTTGAGGTGGGGATACTGCTCCAGGAAATGCAGCTAAATCCTCAGAAGATGTGGCTCAGGAAGCGATCGCAACTCTTTAAGGTCATGAGAGCAACTACTCACAAGCGAGGTCAGGCAATGGGCTCCCAAAACTCAGCCACTATTCAATCCAGCCCTCAAACACAAAGCGCAACCATTCAGCGTGCAAAAACAACAGCAACCCCTTGAAGAAATTTCAAAAGTTGCTGTTTGCCCAGTCAGCCATCTTGACTCTCTATTCCCCTGCTAACTCTAAGAGAAAGAATTAGGCGAAGGGGTTGCTTGAAAATTCGGCTAAGCGTCAAACTTGAAGCCTCGCCCCACAGTAAAACGTCGATATCTCGTTTATCTTTGCAGCATTCATTAGGTTATCCAGCTATAGCTAGAGGCCTTTCTCAAATAACCTCTAAGGGAATCACCATCCATTGAGCTGTAAAGAGCCATTGGATAACCGCAACTCTGCCCATTGATCGAGTCAAACTCAACTCGTCCAAACTATGGCACAGCATCTTAAGCGCTGGGCCTCTCCACATCAGCAGCGACCGAGCCAGAAGGGCATGGCGGCTCTGAGCGTCAGCGCCAACTCGAGAAATGCCACAAGCAGTTCCTCAAGCAACTTAAAGATCAATCTCGGGATAATGCAAAATTCAAACGGGATAGTCAAGCTCCTAAGAACAACCTAAAGCCACTTCCTTGATCCAGCTCTAGCATTCAATTTTAAATGGAAAGAAAGGGTCAGAGATTGAAATCTCTGACCCTTTCTTTTGCCTCACTATCATGTCTAATAATTCTGAGCAACATTGCTGAGCTAGCTCATCTATCGAACAGAGATTTGGGTGCCAAACGTTTCTGCCTGGGTCAGGATCAGGTTGTGCACCAAGGCACCTTCTAGATCAGCGTGGTAGAGCTTGGCCTCGGTTAGGTCAGAAAAGCGCAGATCTGCTGCTGCTAAAACCGAGTCCGTCAGCATGGCCCGCTTCAGCTGGGCCTGGTGGAGATTCGCGCCGGTCAAATCAGCCCCTTCCAGATTGGCATCGCTGAGATTTGCGCCGGAGAGGTCTGCTCCGCGCAAGTCTGCTCCCAGGGCATGAAGACCTCGCAGGTCTGCCCCAGAGAGATCGCACTGAACGCAGGCCCCCGTCTCAATGAGTTGTTGTACATCTCCAGGGTCGGCTGCCATGGCTGGTTTAGCCGCAGCCCCAATAAAGCTCAGCGCCAGAGCACCAAGAGCCAGTGAGCAAGCTTTGCGAAAACAAGTGGATTCCATGGCGCTTATTCCTTCCCAGAGAACGAAGGCCTCTGTTTAACTGCACTATTAACATCAGGAAGAAACCCATATATTTCGCAGACTCGTCCCAGCAATTCAAGCCATAACGCTGAACAACAGCGTTTTGTTTTTTCGTCGGTTCAGATTATTGGAAGCTATGGCAGGCCTCTTCGTTCAGTAATTTTCTTGCAAAATATAGCGATGCCCTGTCCTCGCCACGGGACAATGGAGAACAGATTATTTGCAATGCTCAGAAACTATGGTGTTAAGCCAAAACGCGATTCCTTCGGAAACTTGCGCAGCAATCGCCCCGGAAGCCGCAGCGGAGATTGCTGCCATGGACGACCAGTTCTCCAACCGCTTCATTGAGTTGGATCCAGCGGGCTACTTCATTATTTTTTTGGACCGCGAAGCCAGGGAAATCTGTGCCGACCACTATGGCAATGACATCAATGAACAAGGCCTAGCCACTGACCCAGAGACAGGAGAAGTATTGGCCTGCAAGGGTGACCTCAAGCGCGTACCCACCAATCAATACCGGGGGAGATCTGCCAAAGAACTGGGTATGAAGATCACCGAAGAAGCCAATCCTTGCCCCCTCACCAAGCTAGATCATGCCCTTTACCTCGGACGGGAGTTCGTTCGGGCAGAGCTAGCGCTATTGGATGGATCTGAGTATGTCCAGGATTGAAGCGCCCAGATTAAAGAATGCCTCGAAAAAAGGAGCGATCGCTGCATAAGCGATTGCTCCTTGGCCTATATAGCCTTAGCAAGAGTTTGAGATTTCCCTCCACTCGCTGAGGCCCCTCCCATGCGCTGTCACTGGAAAGTTTTAATCGTCAAAACCAGCTTCTGGCTTGCTAGCGAAGTTGTCCTTGGCCTCTGTGGGACGGACACCATGGCTGACTACAGCGAATTCCTTGGAGCTCAGCAGGAACTGGCGATCGCCTTCAGTGTTGCTGTCATAACCTTAGTGGCATAAAGCCAAAGACCGGTCCTTGCTCAAAATCAAAGGGCCGATCTTTTGCTGGGCTAAAGGTTGTGCCAAAGATTGTCCCTATGCTGCCTGGGCAAAGCGAATCTTGAGGTAATCCTCTTCCATCTTCGCGCCAGAGGGTTGAAGCGCTGCTAAGGCCTGGGGAAGCACCAGGTTGCGACGATGGTTGCCAATGCGGACATTCAGCTCATCACCTGTCTTGCTCAGTTCCACTTGCTCCTTAGGAATACCCGGCAAGTAGATTTCCAAGCTGTATTGGTCCTCTAGCTGAACCACCTTCAACGTCTTCTCTTCGTAATAAACCTGGGTGGGATCATCCTCCCCATAGATTGTTTCCTTGAGACGCTGCAAGGCTTCTAAACCGCACATTTCCTCGGAGTATAAGGGGACTTCCCGAACAGGTAGGGGCAAGAAGTCATCATGGATTTGCTTCTTATACTCCTGTTGGTTCTCCTTCCAGCGCTTAAAGAAGGGATCTGTGACGGTCTCAGGAATAATCCGATTGGCAATCACCATGTCAGTGCCCACGTTGTACAGCGACAAGTAAGCATGGGCTCTCAAGGATTCTTTGATCACCATTTTCTCGGGATTCGTCACCAAGCGAACGGAGGTCTTGGTGGGGTCCGTCAGAACTTTTTCTAAGGCTTCCAGCTGTTCGTAAAACTCATAGGGCGCTTCCATCACCTCTTTATTGGGCAGGGAGAAGCCAGCAACAGGACGAAAGAGAGGCTCAACGAGGGGGCGCAGCGCTGCGGACACGGTTTGCAGCGGCTTATAGAAGCGGCGCATATAGAAGCCAGCGACCTCCGGTAAACTCAGCAAACGCAGCGCCGTGCCAGTGGGGGCCGAGTCAATAATCAGCACGTCAAATTCGTCTTCGTCGTAGTGGCGCTTCATGCGCACCAGGCTGAAGATCTCATCCATGCCGGGTAAGATGGCAAGCTCTTCAGCCTCAACGCCTTCTAGGCCTCGGGCCTGCAAGACTTGGGTGATATAGCGCTTAACAGCCCCCCAATTGCCCTCCAGCTCTCGCAAAGCATCTAACTCCGCACCAAACAAATTGGGTTTGACCTCGATTGGGTCATGGCTCAGCTCCATATCGAAGCTATCAGCGAGGGAGTGGGCCGGGTCCGTGCTGAGCACGAGGGTTTTGTAGCCCAGCTCCGCGCAGCGCAGGCCCGTGGCCGCCGCCACGGAAGTCTTACCTACGCCACCTTTGCCGGTCATCAAAATTACGCGCATGAAGCCTGTCCAGATTTAAAGATTCTTTACATCGCTGTTTCTCAATTCTAGCGGGGTCCTTCCCCATGAGCATCCTCTCTCTATCTTTTTTGCCAAAGCTGTCAGTCATCCAGCTGGTTGAATCTCAACACCATCGCGATTAATGAACTCCGTAGAACGATGTAGACCATCTCATACATGTCAGCAATTTGGAGCGTAGCCTGTTAGACACAAAGCTTAAAAGTCAGTCAATTAGCTGAATTCAGTTGACCCCGCCAGTTGATGCAACGGATGATTAATTAGCTAGGACATTTTTTGAGCCTTAACTCAGGTTTCGACTTATCCCATCGCGAAGAGATTATCGGCTCTTTTAGTATCTGAATAGCATTTGTCTCCAGATAGCAACCTAAGAAGCGAAGCCCTCAGAGACCTTATCCCTTTTATTCGTTGCATCTCACAACTTTCTTGTCTATTCGTTTTACATAGGCCCTCCGGGTTTCATCATGGCGCGCTTGCAATGGCCCAAACAAATTTTTCGCTGGCGCAACAGTAAGCCGTTGCTCCAAGGTGCGGCTGTCAGCCTGCTGGTGCTGTTGTTTTTCAAGCTGGGAGCCTGGCAACCCGCCGAGCAATTCACCTATAAGTTGCTGTACCGCCTACGGGGAGAGCGCGATTGGGACGATCGCATTGCCCTGATCACCATTGATGAAGCCAGTGTTAAAACCCTGGGCAGATACCCCTGGCCCCGTCAGCGCTATCAAGACCTACTGGATCAGCTGCTCCCAGCCCAACCCGGCGCGATCGGATTCAATATCCTGTTCCCCGAATCAACCCCCGCAGACGAGGGTTTTGCAGAAGCTCTTGGGGATAACGCCAATGGTGTTCTGGCCATTGGCCCAACTCCCCAAGGGTCATGGCTCTTTCCCACTCCATTGCTCGACCAAGCTGCGGCCAACCTAGGCCATGTGGATCGGCGCAGTGATGGCGATGGCATTACGCGCTATAGCTATCTCCGCCTGAACAAAATGCCGATGCTGGGCCTGGCACTACTGGAAACGTACAGAGATCAACTCAACAACACCCTAACGCCCGACAATGCCGTCATCAATTTAGAGCAGCCCCCCAGACAAATCGCGCAATCCATCACCCTGGATTCCCTCGAAGATTCAGCTATCGCTGGTGAATTTGAGGACCTAAAAAATCAACCCAAGCTTTGGGTGAACTGGCCTGGCTCAGCAGCGAATGCCCCCCAACATTCGTTTGTAGATGTCTTGGAAGGGCGAGTTAGTGGCGATGCCTTTCGCAATAAGATCGTGCTGGTGGGCGTAACTGTAACCGGAGCGGATCCCTTATACACGCCCTTTGACCAGTCCCCACCTGCCAGTGGCATCCATTTACATGGCGCGATCGTCAACACGCTGCTTCAGGAGAATGAGCTTCAGCCCCTAGGAGATAACAAAACAGTTTTATTGCTGTTGTTGTTAGGTCCATTACTAGGCCTGGGCTTCCATGGCCTCAACTTGAAGCAACAGTGGTGGCTCCTAGGCATTGTCATCTCTGGCTGGTCTGTTTTGGCGATCGCCGCGTTCTACCAGCAGCTCTGGCTACCGGTCGCGGCTCCTCTGGCAGTCATTGGCCTAACAGGCGGTGCTGCCATTGTGCAAAAGCAGCTCACCACCAATGCCCAGCTCCAGGCCCGTAGCGAGCTATTGGCCACCATGAGCCATGAAATCCGCACGCCGATGAATGCCGTGATTGGCATGACGGGCCTGTTGATGGATACTCCCCTAAATGGAGAGCAGCAGGAATTTGCTGGAGTGATTCGCAGCAGTGGCGAGTCCTTGCTGGCCCTGATCAACGACATCCTCGACTTCTCGAAGATTGAGTCCGGCCAGTTGGCGCTGGAAACCAGCCCGTTTGAACTGCGCCATTGCCTAGAAGACTGCTTGGATCTGGTAGCTTCCCAGGCCATGAACCAAAATATTGAACTGACTTACTGGATTGCCGAAGGCACGCCAGAAGTGATTGCAGGCGATGTCACCCGGCTGCGTCAGGTGATCCTCAATTTGCTCAGTAATGCTGTGAAGTTCACCAAGGAAGGAGAAGTGGCAGTTCGGGTACGGGCAGTTCAGGTCCAGGATGAAGCCGAGGGCAATCGCTCCAAACTCTCCTTCTGGCAGCGGCTGCGATCGCGTGCAACCCAGCAGCAATCCCTCCTCCACAAACAACAGCAGTGGATGCAGCGCTACCCCGATCTAATTGAGCTGGGTCCGCTCTACCGCCTCGAATTTTCCGTCCATGACACCGGCATTGGTATACCCGTGCCCCAGCTCAAGCGGCTGTTCCAACCCTTTAGCCAGGCCGACGCTTCCACCACGCGCAAATATGGCGGAACGGGACTGGGGCTCGTCATCAGTGAGCGCTTGAGCCGGTTACTCGGCGGTGGTATGGGCGTGGAGACCCAGGATAATAGCGGTCGCCTCGGCCAAACCGGTAGCCCTCGCCTCTTCAAAGCCGGGAGCAACCTGACTCCAGCCCCCGGTACGCTCAACAGCGCCAACGACACGACCGCTAGCTTCGGCGAACGCCCGGTGCAAACTGGCTCCACGTTCTACTTCAGCATGTTGGCCCCCTCTATCTCCACGGTTTCGCGGATGTCTATCGAGGCAGAAGTTCTGCAGAACAAACGTGTTCTCGTCGTAGATGACAACCTCACTAACCGCCAAATCCTCAGCCTCCAGGCCAAAAGCTGGGGAATGATGCCTGAATCCGTCGCCTCTGGTTTAGAAGCCTTGAGATTGCTGAAGGGCGACAGCAAGGGGTACGACCTCGCGATCCTCGACCAGCAAATGCCCGAGATGGATGGCTTAGAGCTGGTGGAACGTATTCGCCAACGCCCCGAACTGCAAGACATGCCCCTGATCTTGCTGACTTCGATCGGTCGCCAGGATCTGCATGACCACCCTGTGGAGCCTGAGCTATCCGCCTTACTCACCAAACCAGTCAAGCAGTCTCAGCTCTACGATGTCGTGAGCCGCAGCTTGGCGGTTCAATTGCGATCGCAACCCCAGTCCTCAACGGCAACTCCAACCGTCAGCCGAACTCCAAGAGGCACCATCGACGACAGTCTTGCAAGCCAACTCCCCCTGCGGATTCTCCTAGCTGAAGACAACCGCGTGAACCAGCAGGTCGCCCTTAAGCTACTCGAACGCCTGGGCTATCGCGCCGATGCAACAGCCAATGGTCTAGAAGTTCTGGAAGCATTCCGTCGCCAGCATTACGACCTCATCCTCATGGATGTGCAAATGCCAGAGATGGATGGACTAGAAACCACCCGCCGCATCCGCAAGGAATTCAACGACCAACCCTATATCGTCGCCCTGACTGCCAGTGCCTTAGCGAAGGATCGTGAAGCCTGCATGGACGCAGGCATGGATGACTACCTCAGCAAGCCCTTCCGCATCAACGACTTGGTCGATGCCATTCGGAAAATCCCCCAGACCAAAGGCAAAGGGTAGCGTCAGTCATCGCATTGGCTTAGAGGTTGTTTGAGAATTCGGCCAAGCGTCAAATTTGAAACCTCGACTAGCAATGAAACGTCGGAATTTCGTTAACTTTGGCAGCATCATAGGTCATCCTGCTACAGCAAGATGCCTTTCTCAAACAACCTCTTAGGGTCGCAACTGCTTAACCACAGCCCATTTGGAAATATCCCAGTGGTCAACATGGGAGCAGATTTTGCCCTGCTCATTTAGCTGCATTTCAGTCCAGCCTGGAATAGAGACGCGAGGCTGCCAGGGGAGAGGAGTTGTCCAGGACAGCGTCCAGCGAGTGGTGATATCTTGGCTCGATTGCTCAATCATCTTCAGTTCCAGCTGAGGTTGCTTAAACCAGCGCTGAATAAAGCCAATCATTTTGCGGTACTGCTTCACCCCACGAAACTCGTTCATGGGGTCTTTGAAAAAGACATCTTCGGCATAGATGTCGTAGGTCTGGTCCTCAGGGAAACGGGCGTAATCCGCCTTGAGGACTTCAACGATCGAGTCAGTGGCCATTCTCTATACCTAGGTAGTCGCCTTTTGACGACCCACGACTGAGCGAACCCTGTAAATTGGGCGATTCTGGGACTCGTGGTAGGTGCGCATCATCAGTTCACCCAGGAGGCCAAAGCAAAGTAACTGCACGCCACCAAGGATCAGGATGGCAACGAGAGTGAGGAGAGGGCGATCGCCAATGGCCGAGCCACCCAACTTCAGCACCGTCAAATAAATCCCCAGTACAAAACCAATGGCAATAGACAGCAAGCCCGCCACACCAAAGCCATGCATGGGCTTGGTCAAGAACCGTTTCATGAAATAGATCGTCAGCAGGTCCATAATCACGCGGATAGTGCGACCCAGACCGTACTTACTTTCGCCAAACTGCCTGGCATGGTGGCGCACCGGCATCTCCGTAATGCGCGCCCCTTCCATAAAGGCCAAAGCGGGCAAAAAGCGGTGCAGCTCTCCGTAGAGATTCATATCCGCCACCAGCTCAGAGCGATAAGCTTTCAACGAACAGCCATAATCGCGAATCTTCACCCCCGTAACTTTGCCAATGAGGATATTGGCGATTTTGGACGGCAACAGGCGTGTCAGGGCCGCATCCTGACGCTTCTTACGCCAACCGCTCACCAAGTCATAACCTTCATTCAGCTTAGCCAACAGCATAGGGATATCTGCTGGGTCATTCTGCAAATCGCCATCCAGCGTGACGATCGCATCGCCCACCGCATAATTAAACCCTGCCGCCATAGCCGCCGTTTGGCCATAATTACGCCGCAGAATCACTGCCTTCAGATCATCCCGCTCCTCAGCGAAGCGCTGCATCAGCTCCACCGTGCCATCGCTAGAACCATCATCCACCAGGATCATTTCATAGCTTAACCCTGCCCCACTCACCGCCTCCGCGATCTTCTCAATCAGCAGCGGCAGGCTATCCACCTCGTTGTAGATGGGCACCACCACCGAGAGATCTAAAAGACCCTCTGCACGGGCAGTTGTTGCGCTGAGGCCAGCGGTTGAGAGACGAGATGCATCCATGGTGACGGTAAGGTAGCTGCACCCACATTGTTAATGGGGGCAAGGAAGTATAGGCAGAAGCGGGATAGAGCGATGTCTAATAGAAGCTCGTAAAGTGAGCAGCTTCAGAAAAGCTTCAGATTTTAGTTTAGTGCTTGGCAGCGCAGGCGACCCAATTGCGGGGCTCCATCGTAAAGCGAAGTAGAGGCAAGGGGACCCCCTCGCGCTGCGCGCGGTCCCCCTTGGAAAGGGGGACAGTAGTTGGCTTGTGGTGTATTAAGGTCTGGAGTCTGAGCCCACAGCAACGCTGGGAAAACCAGAACCGCTCATCCCCAGTCCTAAAAATCCTAGTGAAGCAACCCAGCCCCTTGTGCAGAGGAATGACCTCCTAAGGGAGAGGCACCTCGTCTCCCTTCGGAGCGGGGCGAGGGGCAGCGCCCCATGGATTTGCCGATTTGCCTCTTAAGGCAACAGCCACGCAAAACAACAGCCACGCAAAACAACAGCCGGACATGGCAATGCCAATGTCCCTACCACCAGCATTTCATTATGGTTTACGCGCGGCGAATTCTTGCCCACCACGATAACTTTTCACCACACGGCCTGCCCCACGAAAAATCTCAAAATACCCTCGGCTAACTTGGGGTGCCTCGACATCCGCCGTCAACCGATCCACCGCAATACCATTGCGCCCCATCTCTTTCCCTGAACTGTGGATATAACAGCCATCACCGACATATACCCCCACATGGGTTGCCCGCTCCGACGTCCCAAAAAACACGAGATCCCCCGCCGTTAACAACGAATAATCCCCCGCTGCCAAAGCCTCCACCGTCACCGGTAAAGCCTCCAAAAATGCCTCCTGCTGATAGGCATCCCGAGGTAACCAAACCCCCGCACCCCAAAACGCCGCCTGCATCAACCCCGAGCAATCGTAATGGGGAGCCACCGTCCCCCCCCATAAATACTCATTCGGAATCATCAACGCCGCCCGCACAAACTCCAACACCTTTGGCAAACGAGCCTCAACTGCAGCTCGACTCTCAATTGGAACATCCGAGCGATCGCCACTTGCTACAGCAACTTTTTCTAGGTCCGAAACCAACAACCAGCCCGGATAATCATCCTCACAAATCCGCACATACAGTGCTTTTTCTCCAGCTTTGGCCTCGGCCTTCTCCCCTGGCTCACTCCCCGCTGGTGCAGCTTCCACCCAGAAACGCCGCCCTGCCGCCGCCTGGGTCACCAAACTTTCAGCTTCAGGCGACTTATAAAGATTGACATGGGCTAATGTCTCAAACACCTGGCTGGGATTGGACTCCAGAAGCGATCGCATCCCCGCCAACGTCATGGCCATAGCCAACTCTCCAAACCTACAGCCCCCATTGAACGCCCAAGCCGTCCTGGGGTAAAGCCTAGACAGGCTCATAAGACCTGCAACCTCGCTACCGCGTCACCCAAGCCCGATAGACATAGGCCATCACAGGTAAAGGCATCAATAGCAATAGCAATAGCGGATATTGAGAAATCACCATAGTCAAGCCAATGGGCAACAGCAGCAAACCAACGAGCCCAAAGATCAGTCCAGTGGCTTGGAGCTGCCACTTCCAAGAATAGGCACCGCCTGAATCAAAGAAAGAAGGCACCTTTCTATCACTAGCTGCCTTAGGTCTCGAACGATAAGCCGATGCCGTCGCGCGTTCACCCGTCGTTGCCGTTCCTGTAGCCCAATCCCCAGTCGCTCCACGACTTGAACTGCCTTCTGGCCTAGTCGCAGTTTGGGAAGCCGCACCATAGCCCGTTGAACCATAGCTGGCGGTTCCATAGGCATAAGCACCTTGCACAGCCTGCCGCTCCAAATGATCCTTAAGCGTGTCGTAAGCTTCGTTCAACTGCAAAAGCTTATTCGCGGCCTTTTCCTGTAAACGAGGACTGTGGGTGAAGCGATCGGGATGCCACACCTGGACCAAATCCTTATAGGACAGCTTTACCTCATCCAGGGGAGAGCGCATCGGCAGCTCCAGGACGGTATAGCACTGACGAATATTCATTCCGCTTTTCATGCAAACCCGCCCATTCCCGACCTCAATGCCCAGACGTTTTGTCTAAAGCTGAGGTTCATTCCTCCAAAATTATCTTGCCCAAAAAGTGAAATGCCCACAGCACCCCACCCCCCAGATTTCCGTAGCTATGCTGCTATGGCATGTCGGCGAGAAAATCAAAATCAGCCTCAGTCATGCAAAAACAAATAACGACTAAGGAACAAAATCAGGCTGCTAGATTGGCAGCGCAGGGCTGACATGGCATGCCATACCACTACGCGTAGCCTCCAGATCTTCTGACCGTTTCACTTTGCCTAAAAGACTAGTTTCCTAGGCTTTTAGGCATGGGTTGACGCATCAGTTCTCGCTTGCGAAATAGCGTGCAAACCACATCCACTGCCTCATCCTGCCAATAGGGAATGATGGTGCCATCCTTGGGTAGGCGTAGGCGTTCACGACAGTCATACAGCTCCATCGACCGCTGCTCGCCATCCACTTTCAATTTTGCTTGGTACTGCCAATAGTTCTTGGCACTGCGCTTGATTCGCTGGATGCAGACCTCATGGCCATTGGTCTTACGGCAAGTCGTCACCGCCCAAGCTGGAGAAGCCCCGAGCCCTAATGCGCCAAACACCAACAGTCCTCCCACTAACAGCACAGCCGCCAGCCCAGAACGCGTTTTGCTAAACCCAGTCAGCGCCCGATTAACTATCACCGATTACCTACTTACCCACGACCGTGAATCTTGAACAAGGCAAAACCATCACCGCCACCTAAGCAAGCGAAATCAGTGCTACCCCTAACACCATAATCCCCGCACCGAGCAAACGCGATCGCAATCCTTCTTCTCCCAACACAAACACCCCCAGCAAAACTGCAAACAGCGCACTCATTCGCTTCACCGCAATTACCTGGGTCACAGGCACAAGCATCAACGCTGCCATCTGAAAGCCCACTCCCGTCGCATTAAGCAAGCCAGTCAAAGTCAACCGTCTAGCCTGAGGTAATGCTGCTGCCAAACCGCGCCAGCCCCGGCGCATTGCCAAGGGAAACATCGCCGCCGAGATCACCGTAAACAATGTGATTGCCCAGGCAATAGGCGAGGAGTTTTGCACACCGACCTTATCCACATTGGAGGTGATGCTCCAAAGGAACGCCACGCCCAGCATCATGCGGCTGCCGGGGTTGGTGGCGATCGCTCTAAACGGTGCCCAAACAGACTCCCCAGCATTAACTTTGGAATTCAGAACATAGGACCCCCCAATCAGCAGTAAGACCCCAATGGCATCGCCCCAGGTGGGATATTCCTGCACAATCAGCGGCGAGGTCACCAACATGAACAGAGGCGTCAACGTCACCAACGGGACCGTCAGCGATAGATCCGAGGTTTTGATCGCGCGGGTGTAGAGCCAAAAAGCCAAAACATTCAGCCCGCCCCCCAAAAGCACCGCCTGACCGTAGCGGGGGCCAAATGTGGGCATGCCCGTGGTGAAGAGGAGAACGGGCAGGAGGGCGATCGCTCCAACGGCCATAAAAGCCCAGAGCACCACATATTCATCCAGAGTTTTAAGGCTTTGCTTACTTGTCAGATCCTTCAATGCCTCGCAGCAAGCTGTGGTACTCGCGAACAAAAACCAAATCAAAGGGCAATATCAGACAACAACGTTCTGCTCCATGGGGCGCTGTTGCCTAGCTTGGCATAGCTTGAACCCGCTATTTTGACCTTGCACGGTCCCATTGGAACAGGTTATTCATCCGTCCTTTTCCTGTGGAGCTAAGACCCAATCTAATTAAGGAGCCCCAGAGTCCTATCACTGGTCTGCTGTAGGGTCGAGCAGCCGTGCGCTTGCAGAAGATTAGAGGGGTACAGCAATGAGATTTTTTACAGTACGCCGGGCTATCCATCCTCTAAAAACAAGCTCGTCCAAAACCAACCGAGGGGCATCCTAAATCCTGAGCGCCATAGTCTTTGCGAACGTCTTGGCTGGGGGCACAGCATTGAATAAATCCAAGAGACTCACTTTGAGGACTTCCTTTAACTGACGCTTAGCTCGAATGGACAAATCAGGTTGACCTAATTCAGCAATTAAACGTGTGTGAGTTGCATATTTCCACTTGTAGGCCTCATTACCCCGCAGAAAATCAAACTCTTGATGACCTCGCTCAAAGCTCTCTTGCAAGAGATAGTGCAACAACTGCCGCCCTGGAGCGTAGCAATGGTAGTCGCTATCATAAGCAGCCACCCAGGCACAAAACCGCCCTTCGAAGATGAAACCGAGATAGACCGCTAAGAGCCTTCCTCCCAAACGCATCGTAGAAATCTGCAACTGTTTCTGAGTTGCCAAAGCCTCAAATAACGCAACATGCTGAGAGTTTGCAAAGGCATCGACCTCCCCGGTGGCTCGATACTGTTTTGATTTCCAGGCCATCGCTGTAGCTAAAACATCCTCGCGATTGTCCTGAAAGCAAAAGCTAGGCTGCCCCACTTCCCGCTCCAACTTGCGACGACAACGATAGGTGTTGGCAAAAATCCGCTTGCGCTGGGCGACAAAATCTTCCCAGGATGCGATCGCATCCCATTTCACAGTGGGCGCTGGCTCATAGCGATCTTGTCTCCCCCCTTTCTGCCAAGCCTCCACCGTTTCCAAGCCATGACAGGCCCTCGGCAAATAACTGAGTTTGCGAATGCTATGGGGTTTAGGATCGCCCTCAGTCATTGAGTCTGGTTTATCTAGTGCAACCGGCTCATAGAAATCAATAAATTGGGAAGGTAATAAGAAGTCACTGATAGGCTCACCCGTCTTGAGTGTAGGAACTTGCCAGTACTGCCCTTCCA
The DNA here is from genome assembly GCA_937949725.1 of uncultured Pseudanabaenaceae cyanobacterium. Lineage (GTDB taxonomy): Bacteria > Cyanobacteriota > Cyanobacteriia > PCC-9006 > JAAUQQ01 > JAAUQQ01. Next base: position 29,081 of record CALECT010000073.1, on the reverse strand, counting down.
GCTCAAACATCCCAGGGTTGATTGCTTGCTCTGGGAAATAAGCCGCTCGCAAGGTTTGACTAAACAGCGCATTTGAGAAGAAATTCACTACCGTCCTCCGACTATTAGCCTAGCCCTTCGTTTCGTAATGGCAGTAGTAAGGGGAAATATAGTCATTTCAAATCAAATTAGACACCCCAGCTTTGCGACCCCCTTTAGCCAAAGGGGCTTTGCTATCGCGTTCTAAATTGAAACGACTATACGAGCAATCACCAGCTCACTTGCACCAACCAGTAAAACTACGCTATTTGCAAAAGCCATAAAGATACGTCCGTGGTCTGGCGGAATTTAAATCCAGTCCAACAACAAGAACAGAAAAAGTCTTGCCATAGTTTATGTAAGAGATGAATTTCTCGTAGAAAAAGTAGCTGAACCCGCCTAAATACCAACAGCGGCGAGCCCTATACCAACCCCTCTACGGAGCTGAAGCGACTTGAGCAATTGTGCTGAACTATACATTTTTGCAAAATATTTTATAGACGATGAGCACGAAACACTTTACGAGTCCCTTGATTTTTGATGGGCTCAGGATTGGGGCATTCACGCTACAGTGCGATCGCCCTCACCCACAGCAGACAATTTGATCCAACCAGCTCGATAAAAACGCCAAAAAGGTCTAATTTGTGGGCAACGTATTCTTCCAACATCAGGCCACTCAATCTGGGTTGCACCACTGAGCGGTAGTCTTTGAGAAGGCATCGAAGTTGATGCCCAGCCATCACCGATCTGCCTGCGCTATCTCCATGACCTTCTACCGCAAAGACAACGCCCTCACCGAAATCGGCGACCAAATCCTCACCGCCACTTGGGCCGAATTTCCAACCCTGGCCCGCAACCAGCTCGCCCTCACCTGGATAATTTACGATCAAGGTTTCCCGATCCATACCGGCGGAGCCGTCACCGTAGATGAATTCTGGAAACACCAGCCCCGAGGTTTCAGCTACCGCAGCGTCGAAAGCATCTACCCTGCCAGCGTCGTCAAGCTTTTTTACATGGTGGCCTTCTACGAATGGGTGGAGAAAAACATGCTCCAGTCCACCCCAGAACTAGAGCGAGCCGTCACCGACATGATCGTTGACTCCAGCAACGACGCCACCGGACTCATTGTTGATATCCTCACCGGCACCACCAGCGGCCCCGAACTGTCAGCAGGCCCGTTTGAAGCTTGGAAAAGCCAGCGCAACCTCGTCAATCGCTACTACCAAGCCTTGGGCTGGGACGAGCTCCAGAGTTGTAACATCAACCAAAAGACCTGGGGTGACGGACCCTATGGACGTGAGCGGGCCTTCTACGGCGAGAATTACGAAAACCGAAATATGCTGACGACAGATGCCGTGGCGCGGCTGGTCCATGCGATCGTTGGTGGTGTTGCCGTTTCACCCAAGGCCTCTAAAGCCATGATGGAACTGATGCAGCGCTCCTTGGAACCTGAGGACTGGAAACCTGATCCCGAAAATCAAATCGGTGGCTTTATTGGTGAAGGCTTAATTCCTGATGGCCAGTCTTGCGAAGCCCTTTGCTGGTCCAAAGCGGGCTGGATGAGCCGCGTGCGCCATGACGCTGCCTACGTCGAACTTCCCGACGGCCGCCCCTTCACCCTCGTCATCTTCAACGAAGGCAAAGAGCATGTCGACAATGACCAAATCTTCCCCTTCATCACCCGGCAAATTGCGAAAGCCTGCGAAAGCCTCTAAAGCCCGAACCTCCTAGCGCCGCGCCAAGCGAAAACTTTTGCGCACGGGCCGCTCTGTCTTAAGCCAAGCATCTACTGTCGCTAGCAGCTGCTTGGGGGCGATCGGTTTGGTCAGCGTGTCATCTGCCCCGACCATCTTCGATCGCAAATTATCCAGCGCATTGCCACTAAACAGCACAATCGGCGTCTCCTTAAATGCCTCCATACGGCGAATCTGGCTGCACAGCTCATAGCCACTCACCACCGGCATGATCAAATCAATAAAGATGAAATCAGGCTTTTCTTCAATCACAAGCTGTAACGCCTTCACCGGGTCCTGGGTGCTGCTGTAGTTGTAACCAGCCTCTGTCAACACTTTGCCCATCTGCTGACAGAGCGTTGGCGAATCATCCACGCAGAAAATCTTCTTGGCAGTATCGGAAGCGGGAACCACGATTCCAGAAGATGGTCCCGAGGGTGGCTCAGCAACCACGGGCTTCTTACCCTCCAAATCCCGAGTGGCTCGCAGCTCCAGCAAGCCCTGTTGCTCATAGGCAATCATCGACTGGCTTAAGCGATCCAAGTCCTGGCCCATCAAGATGGCCAATTCTCGCAAAGAATATTCCCCCTTCAACAGCTGCGTCAGCTTCTCAAAGGTCTCAGGACGGACCTGATTTCGTAGCATCTCCGGTTGGGAAATGGCCGGAGCTAAGTTGGGAGAATAGGGTGCCAAGTGGGCATCACACCAAGTGCGCCACTGTAATTCCAGACAAATTACAATTTCGTTCAGAGGAACGAAGGTGATGGCATTTTCCACCGCAAGAAAACGGGTTTCTGTACGGCTAAAGCGCTCGATCAGCCTTGAAGCCTGGGCAATGTCAAACAGCACCTCTATCAAGTTACCGAGGATCACCTCCCGCGCCTGGTCACGGCTAACATGACCAGCCTCGACAAGCTTGCCCAACACCTCATACTCCCAATAGAGCGATTCCTGAGTGGGCGGCAGTGAAGAAATCTTGGCAGGGGCCTGGGGACAGAACTGCTTCAGCAATCTGCGCCAGCGACGGTAGCGGTGCATACCGCCCCCCGCCCACACCATGCGCCCTGCAACAAAAAACAGCCGCATGCGGGGCAGGTGAAGAGTATCAAAGTTTAGGCTGCCGGTAAGATGCTGCTTCCTCGCCCGCTCTAAATGCTGGCTAAGGGCTTGGATCACCGGGAACTGGCTCAGATGCACCTGAGGCTCTACGGAGACTGTCATGGTGACGTCCTATGACCGATGGCGATGTGACTCAATCAAACTCAACTGTCTAGGAAGGCTACATAGCACTTTTGTACTGTGCAGTGGCACATTCTTCCTTAGAGAGCAGTTAATCTAAGTTACCCAACCACCTTGCGAAACCTTCACAAAGCAAGCGCTCGACATCACTCAGCGGATGTGACTTGCGTCATAGAACAGCCCGTTCAGTTCTCCTCTCCCCCAATTATCTGCGCCAACGACAGATGAAAAGCAAGTCATCTAGATGTCGTCAAATGACCTATGCCTGATGCTCCTTTCACAATGAAGAGCGCGACGAAGGACTGAATTCTATGCCCTCAGATCGTTGGCCTGAAACCGAGCGATCTCCATGTTTGCTCCACAGGGTTTCATCGCAGCCTTGAGGCACTAAAGCCACCATTGCCCCTGGCAACACCTCAAACTTCATGGGGGTTTTGCCTAGATAATCTCCATCGACTTGGACGGGCAAACGTTTTTTCTTCTTCTTGCCGCGAATTTCAATCTGTTTGGCTCGGTAGTAGCGCACTTCATTCTTGCGGTTGTAGACACGGGTAAAGACAGATAGCAACCGCTGGGGCGCAATCAGCAAGTTGCGCCCCTTAATTACACAGACATCGAGCAAGCCGTCATCAATCAAGGCATGGGCTGTGAATTTGATCACACCACCATAGAGCTGGCTATTGCCGATCACAACCATCAAGACGCGACCCCGCACTCGCTTACCGTCGATGTAGAGCTTGGTTTTCACGCCTCGATAGCGACAGGCGGTTTGGAAGGCTTGCTTAACGTAAGCGATCGCCCCAAATCGCTTTTTCTCTTCCGACTTCACCTCGGAAGTGACCGCCGCATCAAACCCCGCACTGGCCATCAGCAAAAAGTGCCGTTCCAAAGTGGAGGGCTGCTCGGTTATCGCCAACTCGGGCAATGATTCCCCTGCCACTGCGCCCTCTGCGATCGCCTGGGCTCGTTTCTGCTTGAGCGCCCGACGTTTCTGCTTAGAAAGCTTGGGCTGCCGTTCGCGACAGACTCCTAAATCAACAGTCCGTCGCTCCGCCTCGATATAGGCCCGAGCTGCCTGGAGAATATCCATGGGCAGCCCCATTTCCCTGGCCCAAATATTGACTGTTCCACAGGGAAGTGTCGCTAAAGCGGCCTCGGTTCCCACCAAGCCGCTAACCACTTCATTGACCGTGCCATCCCCACCCGCAGCCACCACCAAGCTATAGCCTTCAGTAGCAGCTCGTTTGGCTTGGACTGTAGCATCTCCAGCACATTGAGTGGGCCGCAGCTCCACGCGCCAACTTGCCTCTCGCCACAACTCAGCCGCCGCCTCTAGCTGGGGCAAGACAGTACTCGCCTGACCCGCCGTGGGGTTATACAAAATCAACGCATGCTCGCCCAAGGCACTTCTCCCATCTCATAAGTGATAGAACGCGAACAACGCACAACATTAGATGTGGAGCCTGGGAGCGCTGTACCCAACTCCCAATCATCTTTAGATTCAGACTAAGAGCTGAATCTTAGAATCAACGCCGTGTGATTAACAAAAGCCTTAACAGCCTGTCGTCATAAGCAGGTTATAAGGTCACATAACAGGCCACCGCGCTACCATAGCTCACAGCCTGCGGCCCTTGGGCTTAAGTGATATAGCCACAGCCTCATGATTCGGAAGTTAGCTCTCCTGATCAGAGGCAGTCATAAGCCTATGCCTGAAAGGCTATGGGTGTCCTAAGTGATGGGGACACAGCTATATAATTTGCTATCTATCGATTGCTAGGTCCGGTGTTCACCCTATCCATAAGCCCTCCAACATGTCACAAAAGAAAAATGACACTCCTGCACTCCTCCTAGCCCTCCTTGTCACGCTAGGTCTATTAGGCGGTGGGGCTTGGTTGCTGGCAAAGCAATTTGGAGGCGGAGGCGGTGTGGAGTCAGGAAACTGGCCCAGCTTGCCCAATGGTGGAAATAACAGCGGTGGAGGCCCCGTAAAGCTAAGTACAGGCGAGCGCAGTCTCATCAGCACAACAGGCACAAGCCAAAAACAAGCTGGCATTAATGCCTATGCCCAGGGCAACTACTCTGAGGCAGCGCAACAATTTCAAGCCTCTCTACAACAAAGTCCTAACGATCCAGAATCGGTCATCTTTCGGGGAAATGCCCTGGCCGTGAACGGTCCCACCCTCACCGTTGGTGCCTCTCTGCCCATCACCTCGGACCAAAATGCAGCTCTGGAAATGATGCGGGGTATCGCCCAAGCCCAACAGGAAATCAATAGCGCTGGCGGTATTAATGGTCAAAAGCTGTTGATTGCCATGGCTGACGACAACAATGACAATGCCACGGCCCAACAGGTCGCCCAGGGGTTTGGCAAAGATCAAAGCGTTGTTGGCGTCGTCGGCCCCTATTCCAGCGGCGTCTCCATTGCCACCCTGGATGCCTACAAAGCCGCCCAGCTTCCCAATATTTCCCCCGTTAGTACTTCCGTTGAGCTGAGCAACGCCAGCCCCTACTTCTTCCGTACGGTGCCCAGCGACTACATCGCCGCCCGCGCCTTGGCGGAATATTCCCTAAGCAAACTCCAGCGCCAGCGGGCCGTGGTCTATTTCAATAGCGGTAGTGCCTATAGCCAGTCCCTCAAAGGTGAATTCGCGACGGCTTTCTCTCTGGGGGGCGGCCAGGTCATCAGCGAAGTTGATCTTTCCCAAAGCGGCATCAGCTTGGGGAGTACCTTGAGCACTGCCCAGCAGCAGGGAGCCGATGTCATCGTTCTACTCCCTAACACAGGCACTCTCAACCAGGCCCTCCAAGTCATTGCCGTTAACGACAAAGCGCTACCTGTCATCGGTGGAGATGATGTCTACAGCGCCACGACCTTGGAAGTGGGCCGTGCTGCTGCGGAGGAAATGGTGGTGGCCATTCCCTGGCACATTGATGCCTCGCCTGACCCCAGCTTCCCCGGCAGTTCCCGCAATCTTTGGAGTGCCACGGTTAACTGGCGCACCGCCCTGAGCTACGACGCCGTGCAAGCGATCGCCGCAGGTCTCCGCACCAACCCCAGCCGCGCAGGGGTCCAACAGGCCCTCAAATCCCCCAACTTCCAAACCAACGGTGCATCCGGGTCGATTCGCTTCTTGCCCTCAGGCGATCGCAACGCATCGATCCAGCTCGTCACAGTGGAGCCTGGCAGCGGCCCCGGCGGCTACACCTTTGTGCCCGTGCCTTAGGCGCGCTAGTCGTGAAGTCCTAGTTCGGGCTGCAAGCGTAGCGATTCCCCAGGACCTCAGACCATTGCTCCATCGGCAATGACCTCGCCAGAGCCCTTCCCATATGGCAATTCCATAACCTCACTGCTCTTGATCGTCATTGCCGTGATAAATTTATTTATTCGGTGGTGTGCTGTGCCCAAAGCCAGAACTCCTACTGAGGTTAGGGCTGGGGCTAGTTCCTGTGCTGGTCCGACACCACAATCGATATTCTTTTAACGTTGAGACATGCTGAAAATCCGTCTGAAGCGCTTTGGCCAGAAACGCGAAGCGAGCTACCGTATCGTTGTTATGAATAGCACCTCCCGCCGTGATGGTCGCCCCATCGAGGAGCTGGGCTTCTACAACCCCCGCACCAAGGAAACCCGCTTGGATGTTCCTGGCTTGGTGGCTCGCCTCAAGCAGGGTGCACAACCCACCGATACCGTGAAGCGTTTGCTAGAGAAGGCGAATGTGTATGAGCAGCTCAAGGCTTCCTAAGTCTGAGTTACCTCCAGCCCCAGGGCTGATCTTCAGTTGGATTGCGGGTCTCTCTTCGTTGGACCCGTGCTCCTTCCCCACAGCATTCCATTTACCAAACTCGTACTTGGCCCCGGCGATCTCTTTGGAGCATTGAGCCTCGACGATGTCCACCACCGGCGATCCCCAACCGAATTCGGCAACCGAAACGCCAGACTCTGATGCGCCTACTCCAGACGTAGAAGTTAGTGGCGAAATCAGTAGTCCAGAGATCAATGAATCGGCCGCAGACAGCGCTTCAACCCTTGATTACCAAGCTTTGACGCGTTTCCTACTGGAACCCCTCATTGATCTTCCCGAAGAGTTACACATCAGTAGCGAACTCACGGCTCACAACAGTAAAGTCTCACTGCGAGTCTCTCTAGGCCAAGCAGACCGAGGCAGAGCCTTCGGGCGCGGTGGGCGCAACATTCGGGCAATTCGTACCGTTCTGCGAGCGGCGGGAAAAAATGTGGGCCAGAATGTTTCCTTAGAAGTTATTGGCGATGAAGGCCATGGCCAGGAGGGTCGGCCCAAACCTAAGCCTCGAAAGGCAGGTGACCCTCGTCCTAGCAAGCCCAAACCCAAGCCAAAATCAAAGTAGAGGGCGAGGCTCTCAGCCGTAAGAATTGGTTCAGATTGCGATCGCGCCAGTCCATCGGCGGAATTATTGCTTAGCATAGGGATGAGGCGACTTGAGCCTTCCATCTCAGGATTTGATCTACCCTATGGCTGAAACTGCCAACGTCGAACTACCCACTCCCGAAAGCGCGATCGCCATTTCTGGCGACCATGAAGAAAATTTTAAAATCCTAGGCCAACAAACCGGTGCGACCTTTGTTCTCCGGGGCCAATCCATCCAAATTGACGGCACCGCCAACCAGGTTGCCTTAGGTCAACGCCTCATTGCCGCCTTAGAAGGGCTTTGGTCCAAAGGAGAGACCGTCAGCTCCGTTGACATCCTGACAGCCCGCCATGCCCTAGATACCAAGCAGCAGGATGAACTCCAAGAGCTACGCCAAGATAGTCTGGCCAAAACGCGCCGGGGCGTAGAAATTCGAGCCAAGACCTTTCGCCAACGGCGCTACGTCAAAGCTATTCGCAAACATTCCCTCACCATATGCGTCGGCCCGGCTGGTACAGGTAAGACCTACCTCGCCGCCATCATGGGCATTCAGGCCCTGCTCAACGGCGACTTCGAACGTCTTGTACTGACCCGTCCCGCCGTGGAAGCCGGGGAACAGCTAGGCTTCCTTCCTGGCGACCTCCAGGAAAAGGTCAATCCCTATCTGCGCCCTCTCTACGACGCGCTTTACGAGATCATCGAGCCGGAAAAAGTCGCCAGTTTGATGGAGCGGGACATCATCGAGATTGCTCCCCTGGCCTATATGCGAGGGCGGACCTTGAGCAATGCCTTCGTGATTTTAGATGAGGCTCAGAACACGACACCTGCCCAAATGAAAATGGTGCTCACCCGTCTCGGCAATCGTTCCAAAATGGTGGTCACAGGCGACTTGACCCAAACGGATCTGAAAAACCAAAGCTCTGGCCTGGCGGTCACTCAGCGAATCTTGCAAAACGTTGACGGCATTGCTTTCTGCAGTTTCTCCCAGGCAGATGTCGTGCGCCATCCTTTGGTTCAACGGATTGTTGCGGCCTATGAGAAGTACGAATCTGGGTCGAAGCCAGTGGTGGGTGTGGGTAAGAAAAGCGATCGCTAACACACCCAAAACCCTGGTAGGGGCGGGGTCCTCCCGCCCTGCTTTGCATTGGCATCGACTTGGGCGGGATGACCCCGCCCCTAAGGTTATTGCACCGGGATTAGGTCACCGGCTTTAACACTGCGACATCCACAATACGCTCACTGCGCTCGGGCTGGAGCGATCGCATACCTTTGCTCTCCTTGCTATCGATACGCACATGCTCCACCGGCATATAAGCAATGCGCTCTTGATCCGTGAAGCAGGCAATCATCGCATCCGAAACAGCCAACATAACGGCATTCAAGCGATCAGCCTTGAGTCCAAAAATAATTCCCAGGGTTCCTAAGTCTCCGACATTCCCCAGAGGAATCAGGCTCGCAGGCGTCCGCTTCATAAAGCCCTTCTCCGTCACCATCAGCAACTCATCTTTGCGATAGAGCGCGGCACCGCCCACAACATGCTCCGTAGAACGCATGCGAATGCCCTTTGTACCCTGATTATTGCGGCTGCCATAGGCAAGCTGACTGTCGTCTAGGACAAAGCGCAACACCCGCCCACCAGAAGTCGCCAATAGAATGGACTGGCCTGCTGTTGCGATAAAGGCATAGAGCAACTCATCATCCCCCTTGAGCTTCATCAGCGTTAGACCTCGCCCGGTCAAGCTGGCGCAGTCACTGAGAGGTAAACGCTTAATGCGGCCCTTACGGGTGATCACAATCAAGTCCTGATCCGTCTGGTCCTGAGGGATCACGAAGCGACTGGCAATGCAGTCTGGATCGCTATGGAGATCTTCTGGCAAGAGAATCACCAACGGATCGCCACGCCCCTTACGTTTCGTGACCATCAGTTCTTCCACCTTGAAGCTGTAAGCCTTGCCAGTCCTGGTAAAGGCCACCACACTCTGGTCTGGCTGGGCCACTTCTAGCTGAGTGATGAAGTCATCAGCGGGCTCAAAGCTGGTGTTGGCTTCGGGTAGCCCCTGGCGTTTCGCCGACTTTATAGCCAGGCGGCGCACATAGCCTCGCTGGCTGTATTCCAGCACTGTCGGTTCAGAGACAGAGCCGCCTGAAACATAGGCTTCCGCCAAGGCCTGAACATCTTGGGCGGCATCAGCTTTCGTGCGAATTTTGGTGCTACGGGGAGTGCTGTACTTACGTTTAAGGGCTCGCAGATCCTTCTTCAGGGATTTGAGTAGCTCCTTGCGATCGCCCAGCAAGTTCTCCAAACGACTAATCTCATTTGCCAACTCAGCCTGCTCTTCCCGCAATTTATCCTGCTCAATGCCGGTAATACGGCGCAGAGGCATCGCCAAAATTGCGTCGGCCTGACGCTCGTTCAAGTCGAAGTGAACCTGAAGCTGAGCCTTAGCGGTGCTACCGTCGCGGGCATTACGCAATAGCTCTATCAATCGGTCCAAATCGGTCAGAACCTGGAGGAAGCCTTCCACCAACTCATTGCGAGATTCGGCCTGATTCAAGCCGTATTGGTAACGGCGAGTCAGGGTGTCCTCACGGAACTTGAGAAATTCTTCCAGCAGTTGCTTAAGGCTGAGCTGGAGGGGCTGCTTGTCCACCAGGGTCAGCATGATCGTGCCAAAGTTCGACTGGAGTGCCGTCTTTTGGTAAAGCAACTGAAGAATTTGGGCAGGACTGCCATCCCGCTTCATCTCAATCACCACGCGCATGCCATCGCGATCACTTTCATCGCGGATATCGGCAATGCCTTCGATTTTGCCAGCATTCACCAGGTCAGCGACCTTGGTAATCCAGCTAGCCTTATTCGTCTGGAAAGGCAGCTCGGTGACGACAATCGCCTTGCGGCGACGGCGACCCGCCCCCCGTTCAACCTCTTCAATCGTCGAAATACCCCGAACCGTAATACTGCCCCGCCCTTTGATATAGGCATCGTTAATCCCATCCAAGCCAATGATCTCTCCTCCAGTGGGGAAATCAGGCCCTGGAATTAGCTTAATCAAGGCCTCATCGGTGATGTGGGGCTTATCAATCAGGGCTACCATGCCATCTACCACCTCACCCAAATTATGAGGAGGGATATTGGTTGCCATGCCAACGGCAATACCGGAACAACCATTCAGCAGCAAGAACGGCAGCTGGGCAGGCAGAACCACCGGCTCTTGCTGAGAACTATCAAAGTTTTCAGCAAAGCCAACGGTTTCTTCGCCAATTTCGCCTAGCAAGCCTTCATGGCTAATAGGAGCCAAGCGCGTCTCGGTGTAGCGCATGGCTGCGGGAGGATCATTATCCACCGAACCGAAATTGCCATGGCCTGCCAACAAGGGGTAATGGCAGTTGAAGTCTTGAACCAATCGCACCAAGGCATCGTAAACCGACTGATCGCCGTGGGGGTGGTACTTGCCCAGCACATCGCCCACCACGCGGGCGCATTTGCGATAGGGCCGGTCTGGCGTCAACCCCAGCTCATGCATGGCAAAGAGAATGCGTCGCTGCACGGGCTTGAGACCATCCCGCACATCCGGCAAAGCCCGACCCACGATGACGCTCATGGCGTATTCCAGATAGGACTGCTGCATCTCTTGATGCAGCGCAATGGGCACTATCCGGTCGTTATTGGTGAGGTCTAGGTCAGCCATGGGGAATGGGTCGTTGCAGGGAGATGACGATTAAAAAGTCCTTCCTTCTAAAGTACATAGGTATTATCTCTTCAGCGGAGATTTACCGTACATCTATAGAAGAGTTGTCTCGGAATGTTGACCGGAACGTTGAGGAGTATAGCGCTAAGTCTACCGAACGCAACCCCTCTAGACGTTGTCTTACGGTAGATTCAAGCAGTTGTAGGGGCAAAGATAAAGCAATTTGTTTCCGTATTTTTTTAATCAAGGGGTTGCTTTTGTATAGCAGATGCTACAACCCTACGAAAGGGGAAACACCGTTTTACGTCAAAATAGACCTAATATCACCCAAGCTACCCTTATCTACGAATCCCCAGCGAGACTCCCCATGGCTACCGTTTTAATTGTGGAAGACGATCCTGCGAATATCCTCGTCTTCTCAAAAATCCTCAAGAAGCGGGCTAGCTTAGACGTACAGGCCACAGAAGATGTAGAGGAAGTTCTGCGCCTGGTAAAGGGGGGCAATATTGATCTGATTTTGATGGATGTGGGCCTTTCTCGCAGCACCTATGAGGGGAAATCTATCGATGGGATTAAGCTGACGCAAATTCTGAAGGCGGATGCGGAAACGGCGAAACTGCCGATTATTTTAGTGACTGCCCATGCGATGCGAGGCGATCGCGAGAATTTCCTATCCCAGAGCGGTGCAGACGACTATATTTCGAAGCCGGTAGTGGATCAGCAAGCCTTTGTTGATAAGATTTTAAACCTGCTTCCTTCCTAGGCACCTTCCATAGAGATTGTTTGAGAATTCGGCCAAACATCAAATTTGAAACCTCGACCCGCAATGAAACGTCAAAATATCGTTCGTTTTGGCAGCGTCATCAGCACATATTGCTACAGCCAGAGGCCTTTCTAAACCACCCTCTTAAGCGAGACTCATTTGCCAGAATCTCATCGGGCTCGAAAAACCATATAAACCAAAAGCCAGGGACTCGCAATTGCGAGTCCCTGGCTTTTGGTTCACCGACTAATAACTAAGGAACTTCCAAGGAAGCAAGCATTCGGGTCACAGAACGATCCCTGAACGGAGTCGAAGGGAACGATTGCCGAAGCTGCTTGCTGGTTGCAACTCCTCTGCTCAACCAGCCGCTTTGGGCTTTGGGCTCTAAAGCAACAAGATGACCAAATATTTGGAAGTCCCGAACTGACTCACTTAGCGCACGGTGAAAACTCAACACCACTCATGCCCGGAGCGAGCGCGGCATCTTCGCTCAACAATAGTCGAATGACCACAAAACTTAGACTTCCAGATCTTTCTCAATCGCTTGCAATTTCATGCGAGCAAGACCCAGATTAGCCTTCTCGCGATCCAAAACCATATAAAAGAACATTCCTTCCACTGTTCTAGCAACACGAATCAAGTGGTACTGGTCTTCCAAAGTGATCAAAATATCTTCAATATGAGCGCTAATGCCCAGGAGGTCGCGAGCCTTGTTCTTAGCCTTGAGAACTTCAGAATTGAGAGCGATGGCTTGCTCAAGCTTGTCAGCAGTGAAATTAGTGTCATTGGTAGCATTGCCCAAAGCAAAGCCAGTGTTCCAATCACCTAGGGCGCAGCCCAAGGTGCCATCAACAGCCAGAACAGATTGTAGAGATTCGCTAATGTTAGCCATAACAAAAACTAGAGTTACCGTTATTGGGGTGGGTGAGCGGCGTAACTGCTGCTGCGTTTATTAAGCCCCTTGACTGTCGAAAGCTAACACCATTTATAAAGCAGTTTATAAAACGACGATTTAGTCTCCCTGAAATGAAGAGACTGGCGCTAGGGTTTGTTTCTGCAGGGGGTGAACAATTTCACTGATGAAATAGAACAAAATACAAGACTCTATAAGGCTTTTCAATTGCCCCTAGGGAACATTAAAAAAGTACCAACATTTTGAAGCAAATTACTTTATTCATATTTTGGTTGCTGGATACATCCAGATGCTGCAGGCCTGCTTCTCAGATCTAAAGGCATGATGACTGCTCTCTGAATCTCCAAACAAGGAACAGATGCACTCTTATTCAATTGATTGGGATCAAGGATCGTTGAACCGGAGCGAGTCTTATAACGCAAATTCCGACAACACCAAAGCTAGCGTTCCATTCGGTATCGATGAGCTAGCTGCATCTCTATCTCCCTAAGTCACTGAGTCGGATGCCGTAACAGGGCTGCTTAGAGCACCTGCCACTGCTTCGAGTTTCCCAAACAGTGGCTGCAGTCAGGACAAGTTATCTGCCATCAAGTTAACCGATACAGACCAGGACACCGTTAGTTCTATGATTCTAGTCACTCAGCAGACTCGTCCAACGGACGTCGATCAGCAGCTCCTTGGAATTTGGGCCGCACGCTATATCCCTGATTTATCCATCATTCCGTTCAAAGCAAGGAAGCTGGTCTCCCGTCGTTTGGGTCAGATGATTTCAACGACCAATCGTGAAATAACAGCAGAAAAGGTTCGTAAGAATCTGATTTCGGACTCTGCTTTTGCAGGAATGCAGGCCCAACGCATCTGCGCAGCAGCAGGCACATTGCTCAACATGCAAGATGCCAGTCTCTTGAGTATTCAGGTGCAAGAGATATACGAAAAACTTCTTGAGCTGTATGTCGAGGAATTTGTCTTCTCGCCTGTACTAGAATCCCTGAGCCAATATGATGGCCCAGCAGCCAAGGTCAGCGCTTCTCTCAAAATCTTACCCCGATTTACAAGTTTGATTGAGGAAGTTGACCCCCTCCTCGCCAAGCTGCAACAGCTGTATCTCAACTCAGAAAACCATCTGGCCATTGGCTTCCTCACCACTCAGCTCCACCTCACTCGCCACAGGATTTTGGAGCGTTTGGATGCTTACGAACGTCTATGGCTCAATTCTTATTTTCAGCTAGTGGAAGAACAGGTTTGCATGCCCTGGCAACGCATTAGTCAAGCTGCTGCAAATCCTGCGTTGCCAGCCGCAAAATCCCAAATGGTGAAAAAGGTTCTCCCGCTTAGCCAGGAGATTGGCCAGGAAGTGTACCAGCGAGCTGTGCTTCAACATCCTGGTCACACCAGTCGTCAAGGTCGTATTCAATGTGTGGGTGTGGAGAAATCGAGCATCCGCGATATGAGTATGTTTCAAGCCTACATCTGGCTCTGCCTGTTGGAGGATAGCGTCTCGGTAATTGAAGGAGAGCTATTACCCCTTTGTCTACTGGTTTTCCCATCTGCTGATGTAGATTGGCAGCTAGTCGAAAACGGAATTGCCTGGCTATTGGAAGCCATGGCAGGCCATATGACAACCGAGCAGCAGGCCATTTTGTCGAAATATGGTGAACCGATCAAACAACTCTTTGCTCAGGCTCAACCCCACGCAGCAAACCTAGAAAAGATTTCTAGAGAGATGCGGCAAAAGGCTACGGCTTAGCAGAGAGGGCTAGATCAGGCGACGTTTGGCCAGTTAGCAGAAGCGTCTAGATTGTGCAGGGCAAACATCAGATACTGATTTTCCTGGGCTAATCGATAACACCCCCTGGCTTGAAGCTGTTCACAGGCCACAGCAGTTAGCTCCCAAACGAGGTCGCTATCGGCTTGGAATTGCTCGGCCTTGAATAGCTGTAGGCCTGTTTTACAGGCTAAGTCTTGCAGGGGCATGGCTTCTTGACGCCGGGATTCTGGAAGCTCTCGTTGGCTCCATGCCCAGCACCACCTATGGCTGTTGGGATCATAGGTCGCGATGGGGATTGCCTGGGCTGTGGCGATCGCTCTCCCCTGGCATTCTGCAATTAACTGCCCCTGTTCCAGATCGACTGAGAAGTGATCGCAGCGGTCAAACTGAAACTCTTTCACCATCTGTGATTGGCGTTCTTTTAACTGCTGGGAGCAATGGGACAGAAATTGATCTAAAGCAGCATCATTCATTGGGAACTCCCTGGTAGCAATCAAAATGGGCAAGGCTTCAATATCGTGGAGACAAAGCTATGGGTGTTAGCCAGTTCCCTCACCGTTCAAGGACTTGAGGCTCGCGAAAGTGGGCTCTAAATCTGACCAGTAGCCCCAGAGGGTATGAACAAGTAGGTCTTCTCAGAAGCACTGACCAGGCCAATCAAGAATTGGGACAGGATCATTCAACAAGCTAGGTGATGGAGTCAAACCGTCTGAATTCAATCGTTCTGACGGCATTAAGGCAGTGAATATAATGGCTAAGATAGCTGCCCACTTTTTTCCCCGCACAAAGCCTAAGGAAATTCACGGAATAATCAGAGTCCGTTAAACTGAGCTTCGTAAATGGCTTCTAAAAGGGCCTATGAAACTGAACCGCATCTCAGCGGGAAAAGCACTGTGAATCTTGCCGCAAAAGGATTGGTCTGGTTAGCTTGGCTGGGCTATGTGGGTTATCTACTGCTGAGCGACCTGCCGCCGGGGCCATCACTGTTGCATACCCAACCGGAGACGATTAAAGAAGCCTTGGACCTGAGTCTCAATTTTTGGCTAGTTTTGCCCGCACTGCTGCCCAATGTGGCTCCGGTTTTGAATCCAGCTTTAGAAGGGCTATTTAATGTGGTGGTGGCTTGGGGGCTGCTGTTCTTTTGCTTTTTCATCGACGGGCGGCGGCAAAAGGTGCCGATGCTGCCGTTTTTGATTGGCACAGCCTTTCTGACCAATGTGTTTTACCTGCCTTGGTTAGGCCTACGCCAAAGTCAGACTGAAGTGGCTGACGAACCACTCACGCCTTTAGAGAAAGTTGCGGAAGGGCCACTGCTGCCCTGCATTCTCAGCGGTGTTTTCTTGATGTCGCTGCTGTGGGCGGGCTTGGTGCGGCCTGAGTTTGGTGGTGTGGCAGACCGCTGGGCAGAGCTGAAATACTTGGTGGGTACGGACCGTTTGGCCTATTCCTTTACGGTGGATCTGCTGTTCTTTTGGGCTTTTCAGGGCTGGCTGGTGGGCGACGATATGGCTCGACGGGGCTGGGTCAATCCCACAATGGCTTGGGTGGCTAGGCTGGTGCCGTTCTTTGGGCTGGTGGCCTATTTTCTCAGTCGTCCACCTTTGGAAGTTGCATCACAGCAGCAGGACTAGCGAGCTGCGATCGCTCCCTTAGCCAACCTTCAAGTCGTCCCCTCTACCTGAACTAAACAGCTCTCCCCATCCGACAAGCCACAGGCCGAGCCATAGAACATGTGCAGTAACGCCTCGGTGGTGAAGGGCTTGGCCAGCACCGACTGGAAACCAGACTCGATCGCATGGTCGATCGCCTCACGGGTATGCAAGCCCGTCATCGCCACGGCATAAAGCCTGGGCCGCAATTGCCGGATGCGACTCATGGCGGCATGGCCATCCAATACCGGCATCATCAAATCCATGATCATGCCGTCCAGTTCAGCGCCTCGCTGGGCAACGGTGGCAACAGCTTCGGCACCGTTAGAAGCGGTAATCACGCGGTAGTTGTAGAGTTCCAGGGTGGCTTTGGTCAGCTCTCGAATTGCCACCTCATCATCAACCACCAGAATCAGTTCTTGGTTACCTGCTAGCAGCTTGAGATTGATGGGGGGACTGGCGATCGCAGGTGGAGTCGCTGGCAAGAAAACCCGGAAACAACTCCCCTCCTCCAGTTCACTCTCCACATCTACAAACCCTCGGTGGCGCTGGACAATACCTGCCACAGCGGAGAGGCCCAAACCGGTGCCTTCGCCTACAGCTTTGGTGGTGAAGAAGGGATCGAATAGTCGGTGAATGACAGCTGGGTCGATGCCGGTGCCGGTGTCTGCCACGGTGAGGACAACGTAGGGGCCGGGTTCTGCTGCTAGATGCTGGGCGGCGATCGTCTCATCCAGCTCCATATTCTCCCCTCGCAAAGTCAGCAATCCTCCATCCGGCATGGCATCCCGCGCGTTCACACAGAGATTGACAAACACCTGGTGAAGCTGGGTTTCATCCGCCATCACCGACCAGAGTTCGTCTGGCAACTGTTGCACAATAGCAATGGACTTGGGCAGGGTTTGCTCGATGATTTGGGCGACTTCCTGGAGCAGTTCGTTCGGCTGTAGGCTCACCTGATGCTCGCTCTCATCTCCCCGAGCAAAGGCCAGGATCTGCTGAACGAGATCAATCCCCCGATGGGCACTGCTATCCAGCAGCGCCAATAGCTTGTGAGCCGTCTCGTTTAAGTCGGGTTGCTGTATGGGCAACAGTTCTGCAACAGAGAGGACCGGCGTGAGGATATTGTTCAAGTCATGGGCAATGCCGCTGGCTAAGGTGCCCAGGCTTTCCAAGCGCTGGGCATGGAGGAACTGATCCTCTAGGGCTTTCTTATCGGTGATGTCGATTTGGACACCGATGAGCTTGAGCGGTTGGCCCTGATCATCTTGAAAGACTCGACCTTTCGCTAAAATCCAATGCTGCTTTCCAGCGGCATCGACGATGCGAAATTCTTGGTTCAATTCCAAGTGCAACCCTGGAACCGTTTCTGCCACATGGCGCAGGGCCTGACGAACTTCTTCTTGATCTGCCGGGTCAATCTGACCAATCCAATCCTGCCAATGACCGCTAAAGCCGCCCTCTGACAAGCCATACAACGCCTCTAGTTCCGCCGTCCAGGTCATGGAACCGTTGGGAATATTCCATTCAAAGGTGCCAATTTTACCGGCTTGCTGGGCAAGCTTAAGCCGTTGATTGGCTGTCTGGAGTTCAGCGGTGCGCTGCTGCACGCGCTGTTCCAAAATTTCATTGGCGTCGCGCAGGGCTTCGGCGCTTTGCTTACGCTCGATCGCATAGCGAATCGACCGAATCAAACTGTCTTGATTAACACTGCGTTTAACAAGATAATCCTGCGCCCCATGGCGCACCGCTTCCACCGCCACCTCATCATCATTGAGGTGAGTCAACACCACGATAGGTAAGCGTGACTCCCGCTGAATAATTGCATCCAACGAAGCGAGCCCGTCGCTATCCGGCAGGGTCAAATCCAATAGAATCATGTCAAAGCTGTGGCCGGGCTGAAGCCGGGCTAGCCCCTCCCGCAACCGCTGCACATGGGTGAGCTCACAGCGACAGAGAATGCTGCCCTTGAGAATTTCCCCCAGTAGACGGGCATCGGCCAAACTATCCTCAATCAGTAGAACCTTGCTCACCCCAAAGCGACGATCTTGGAGTGAGGGAGAACGATGACTGCCCCGGATGGTCTGCATCATGCGGGGGTCGAGGGGAGCGTCGCGATGCCTAACCAAAATGCCTCAATGCCTCTGACGATTTTGAACAACTGGGAAAGATTTCGGGATTTGGAGATGTAGCAATTGACCTGTAATTCGTAGCTGCGCTGAACGTCCTCCTCACTGCGGGAGGTACTCAAGACAACCACGGGAATATGGCGTAGCCCAGGGTCTGTTTTGATCTCGGCCAAGACCTCTCGGCCATCTTTGCGGGGCATGTTTAGATCCAGCAGAATCAAGTCCGGGAAGGGGGTTTGGGTAAATTCCCCCTCCCGACGCAGATAGGCCATGGCTTCCACGCCATCCCGAGCCACCGCAACTTTGCAGGCAAAGTCAGAGCCCTTGAACGCCTCTTGAATCAAGCGGACGTCACCGAGGTTATCGTCCACCAGCAGGATGGTTTTAACCGCTTGCTCGGCGGACATGATCTCGGCGGATGTGCTCTCAGCAGACATGATCTCGATTCCTCTCTGAACTCAAGCGCAAGTCATAGGAGCGAGTTGCGCAACATTTGACTTGCTCCCTGTCCGGCTGCGTTCCCATTCAACTCCCGACCCGTTAGGGGAATCGTGAAGTAGAAGGTTGAACCTTGGCCGGGTTCTGATTCCACCCAGATTTTGCCGCGATGGCATTCCGCAATTTTCTTGCAGATGGCGAGGCCCATGCCGGAGCCAGGGTATTCGTCGCGGGTGTGGAGCCGCTGGAAAATGACGAAGATGCGATCGCGAAACTCCGGGTCAATGCCAATGCCGTTATCCCGCACCGAGAACAGCCAATCCTCATCTCGACGCTGAGCCCCCACATGGATTTTCAGCGGCTCATCGGGACGGCGGAACTTAATGGCATTGCCAATCAAGTTTTGGAACAGCTGCATGAGCTGGGTGCCATCCGCCACAATCATGGGCATGGACTCAAAGGTCAGCGCGGCTTCGGTCTCCTTTAGCTTGGCTCGCACATTGGCCACACCTCGCTCTAGGGACTCGCCCACATCGGTGAGCTCCCATTCAACACCCTGCAAATCCACCTTGGAATAGGTCAGCACATCATCAATCAGGGTTTGCATTAGGCTCACCCCATCCACAGCAAAGCCAATGAAGTCCTTGGCATCCTGATCAAGCTGATCGTTGTACCGCATCTCCAGCAGTTGGACAAAGTTCGCCACTTGGTTCAGTGGTTCTTGCAAGTCGTGGGAGGCGACGTAAGCAAACTTCTTCAGCTCACCGTTGGAGCGTTCCAGGTCATAGGCCAGCAGCGCCAATTCCTCTGCCTGGCGTAACACGATATTGACAACGCCCTTACGCAAAGCAGCCACAGCACAGATTTCCACGGGCTTCCAGGGCAGAGACTTAAGCCGCACCGTCTCTTTCCAGAGAGAGAAGGACTTACGGGGATTGAGCTTCATTTGCCCCGAGGCTTCTTCGACGGAGTAGGCCTGGTTGGGATTACCGCCCCAGTTCACCGTTTGCAAGACTTCGGGTCGGAACCAGAGCACGTAGCTGTGCTTGGAAATGGGGATAGCGAGAAGGCCACTGGCGATCGCCTTAAACCGCTCCCCGTCAGAATAAACCTGCGCCAAAGAATCTGTCTGGAATAGCTCCTTGCTGCCGTCATTATCACTAAACTGAGTGCGCTCCAGCCATTGCACCAGCAACTCCAGTTCATCCTCAGGCGGTGTCTCGCCGAGGCAAGTCCAGTGACCGCGCCAGCAAATGGCTGCCCCCGTCGCATCCACCAGATCCAACAGTGTGGTATCCCGCGCCGTTAAGCCCTCAATGAAATGCTCCGCCTCGGACATCTGGGCTACCAGAGTGGATTCCACCTTGGCCAGCTTGATTTGGTATTCGTGATCGGCAGTTTCTTCCCGCGTGGAGATATCGGCAAAGACAACGCGCCCTAAGAATTCGCAAGCCTTGCGTAGGTCATAGGGAATGGGCTTGGCGGTGCGATGGTGGCAAGCAATCAGGCCCCAGAGCTTTCCATCCTTCATCAGGGAAATGGTGAGGGAGGCACCCACGCCCATGTTGTTCAAATAGTCCCGATGGCAGCGGTGGGCACTGCGCAGAATCGACTGGGTCAAATCTGTGGGGCGCTGGGTCATGGGGTTCCGCTCAGGGAACAGCGCCACAGGAGTTGCCTTAGCATCTGGAATGACTCGGATCCAGTTGGAAAGGAACATCTGACGAGCAGGCCGGGGAATATCCGACTCTGGGAAATGCAGCCCCATGTAGGACTCCATTTCCTCAATTTTGTCTTCGGCCACCACTTCGCCGTGGCCATCGTCGTCAAAGCGGTAGAGCATGACGCGATCGAAATCCGTCACATGGCGGACTTCCTGGACAATGACCTGGCAAAACTCCCGCAATCGCGAGACATGTTCGAGCTGTCCAATGGAAGCCCGCGCTAAGTGGTAAAAACTCAAAAATGGAATGGCTTCCGGCGTCAGAGCTGGCTCTAGCTCTAAGACGAGAAAACCATCGGCAGTGCGGTGAAACACTGCGTCAAAAACACCATAGTCATCGCCCCGCTTCCGGATCCAAATCTTGGAGGGATTAAGCAGTTCCAGCTTGCCTTTGGCCAGTCCTTCGGTGAGGCGATCCATCTGAAAGGGATCGAGCAAGTCATCGAGAGCACAGCCCAAGACAGCCTCGGGAGCACGATCTAGGGATTGCCAAGTATTGCGGCTCACCTGCAACACCGTCAGTTCCGGCTCACTGAGCACTAGCAAAACGCCATGGGCCTGAATTTCGGTCAGGTGATGGATGGCAGGCCGCTTAAGCCTTGCCACATCAACGGATTGCATCGCCAGATCAAGTTCCATACAAATCGTCCTCCAAGTAATGGGACCTCAGGATTGATCGACTGATCTATGGCGCTGTGGGATGACGGATGAATCCTCCACTTGTTGGGGTGAAGTGATCTCGTCTATTCCAGCCAGCATCCATAGGCGGCAAGCATAAAGCTGCAATTACAGAGCGGTATCTAATCACCTGTAATCACAGGCATAATTTGAGGCCTAGCCCTATGAGAACACAGGGATTTGAGAACAAGGCGAAGGGGCTCAAATTAGTTCGCAAAGCAGTTTAAAGCGAAAATTTTCAACTCAAGAATTTATGTCACAACATCTTTCTTGGGTTTGATCGGAGCGGTGGCTATTGCGATGGCCTTACAAAGCGACATCTAATTGAACCGATCAATAAGAAGGTTGGCTCACCGATTAAGAAGAGGCAACGGGCAGACGCAAATTCCATCGGAGTGCAGCTAGGCGCATTAGGGCAATGGTAACCACGCCAATCCATAGTGAGATGGAATCGGTGACGTTGAGCCAGTTGAGCCCGAGGTAGAGCCAAGCTCCAACGAAGGCGCAGCTGGCGTACATGGGGGAGGAGCGAAACAGGCTGGGGATTTCGTTGCAGACGACATCCCCGAGGACGCCGCCGAAGGTGCCAGTGAAGACGGCGAGGAGGGCAGCAATGACGATGGGAACATCGGCTTCGAGGGCGGTGGCAGCTCCGGCGATGCTGAAGAGACCGAGGCCAAGGGCGTCTGGGATAGCGAGGTATTTTTCCAGGCGGGTAACCCAGTGGGGGCGAATGGAGCCGAGGAGGGCGAGGGCAAAGATGAGAATGACGTAGTGGCTGTGGGCAATCCAAAAGAGGGGATGGCGATCTAGGCAGAGGTCGCGCAGGGTGCCGCCGCCGAAGGAGACGATGAAGGCGACGGAGAAGAGGCCGACGAGGTCCATCTGTTTTTGGTGGGCGCGGGAGATGCCGTAGAGGGCGAAGGCGATGACGCCGCTGAGTTCGATAGCTTGGAGCATGGAGGCTGTGTCGCAACCTGTGACAGAAAATCCTATGACTCCAAGGTTATATTGCTCCATGGGATAAGAGTGCAGCGATGTATGCAGAGAAATAGGGGAGAACGGTCATGGGTCGTTCAGTGAAAGATATTTTGCAGTCTTTGCCAGAGGAGCGCCGTCAGCAAGTTGTTGAGCGGGGGCGAGAGCTGATTGCAGAGGTGTTGGCATTGGGGCAGCTCCGGAAGCGCATGGCGGTTTCCCAGCAAGAGATGGCCAATCGTTTGGAGGTGAGTCAGCCTGCTATTTCAAAGCTGGAGCAACAGACGGATATGCAACTTTCGACATTGCGCAACTATGTGGAGGCGCTGGGGGGAGAGTTGGAAATTGTGGTGACGTTGCCAGGGCGATCGCCTGTGAAATTAGAGCCTAAGCTGAAGTCTGACGCTTTTGAGGAATTAGCCTAAGTGAAGAAGGTGACGGAGAAGAGGCCGACGAGGTCCATCTGTTTTGGTGGGCGCTAGAGGTGCCGTAAAGAGCGAAGGCAATGATGCCGCTGAGTTCGATGACTTGGAGGCTGTAGTTAAAAAGCAAGAAACATATGCTTTCCAGAGGTATTTAGTTGCCCTCACAGCGAGAAAGAGGCACTTTCTATTGGCTCTAGTATAGGGAGAGTGAGTAGGCTAACGGATTCTCATGGATTTGAGGTCTTCGAACAGGCCAAAATGTTTGTGATGAACATTTTATGGCGATCCCAGAAGAGCTTTTTCTTCTCCCACATTCTAACTTGCCTTCAAAAAACCTTTTAGACATAAGATCGCGACAAACTCAGAACACCTAATCTATAGAGATGAGGGTAAATATAGAGATGAGGGTAAATGCTGTCTTTAGCCTAGAACGTTTGAAACAAAGTCTTCGTACTTTCCACTTTTTGCACGAGGAATTTCATCAACATACGTCAACTGAACTTTGAAGTGCCCACCCAAATCAGATGTAATCACCTCATGCAAGCTTTCTTCTACATCACTTGTAATTGATTTTGCTAACACTATCTTGACCTCAATTTCTGCGACAGTATGCTGAATAACTTGTAGCTGATTAATAGGAGCAACTTTGGCCCAGTTGCTTAAAATAAAAGAAGGCCAAAGTTTCTCTCCTGAAGGCAGAATCAACATATTGCGTGTTCGACCAAGAACCTGCTTCAGAACAGGTAAAGTACGCTTACAAGAGCAATGTTCACCCACCTCGGCATAGTCACCAATTTCATACCGGATTAAGGGCATTGCATAGTTATGTAAGTCTGTCAGCACTACTCGCCCAATCTGGCCTGGCTGACATGGACGATTCTGATCATCTAACACCTCAACGATGACACTCTCTGCTTGAACATGGTAGTGCTCATTCTGAGGGCACTGGAGCGCTAAAACTCCCATTTCTTGACAACTATATATGTCAACAATTTCTACTCCCCAAGCTTCTCGGCAGGCATGACGTACACCCGGAGTAAGCACTTCTCCGAAAGTACTCAAGTTTTTGAGGTTTGGTAGAGAAATATTATCCGCGAGGGCTTGCTTAGCGAGAGCTAGTAGGTTGGACGGATAGGTAAGTAAATGCTCAGGATTTTCTTGCTCTAACCAAGCAAGTTGCTCTGTTATCGTTCTACCGCTATCAAATTCAACCATCGCGCCACTAGCGAAACAATCTGCCCAGCGGATCGCGGCCTTCTTGCCAACTCCAACTGTAAACTTTCCTGGTCTTTTCCAACGAGATCGTGGGACTTTAATCGCCGCAACCTTTGCTTTGAGATTATGCTGATGCCAAAGATGGCTACGCAGATTAAATGCCCGAAAAAATAATCCGTTAATCTTTGTTGTTTGAAAAGTCACAGGCTTTCCAGTTGAACCTGAAGTTGTATTTTGAGCAGTGGGAAGATGGTCCTGCGGAATATCTGTACTAATTAGTTCCTGAGTGTGATTCTGTAACTCCTGACGACTAAGCACTGGTATTTGGCTCAAATCGCCGTAGTTCAGCAGGCGGTTTGTAACCGTTGTCAAAATCTCTAATCGGTTTTTATAAAAAGGAACCGATTGATATGAATGTGCCAACAATGCTGTCAGCTGAACCATTTGACGATTTTCAAGGGTATCCAAAGAGGACCACTGACTTTGCTCCAGCTGATACAAAATTGCGAGCAGCAAAGAATTCGTTGAGTTTGGTAAAGCTGGCCAAATTATGCCTTTTGCTGCGGAAAGAGGAGTTAGCATTTCTTGTGCGATATATAAATAAACGATTGATTTATGATTTTAAATCAGGGCTGTATTTCTAAAGGTTTAAAGCAAATCTCCTGAGAGGATGTTTGAAAATTCGGCTTAGCATCAAAACTGATCCCCTCCCATGATTCGAGCTCTATTTTGCGTGAATCAACAGCTCTGATGAGACTCATCGCTGCGGGCTTCAGCCTTTTTCAAACATCCTCTAAGATAGCTAAGCGCTTAATTTAATTTTTCAACTCAGGTTTTAACGCCTGAAAAAAATACAATTCCCAATTTAGATAACATTGCTCATCAACAACCTCATAACCTAGGTATTGTTGGATTCCTTTCAGAATCTCAGCTTCAGTCGCCTTATCGATACCAAATAGCAATCGGCAACAATCTGTCATTTCTATAAGGCTATTAAATTCCCAGCAGAACATTATGGGTTCATGTGAAACGACCTCAAACCCAGCGGAGGCAAGAGTTTCAACTGTTGCCTCCGTTAAAAAATCTCCCTGGTGACCCATAGAGCTATGCTGATCTACGAAAGTATTTAGGAAAGCAGCGACACCTGAACCTTTTCTTACATCAGCTAAACAAAAAAGACCCTTAGGTTTGAGAATACGATGTACTTCTTTGTAAAACCTGTGTTTATCTGTTAAGTGATGAGAGCCCGCTAGGCTAATAACTCTATCAATCGTATTTGACAATAGTGAAAGGTGACCTAAGTCTTCACAAATGAAAGATGTTTCAGCAGCCTGGGACTGAGCACACCGCATAAACTCAGTAGAAGTCTCGATAGAAAATAACTTGAGGTTGCACTTAATAAAGTCACCCAAGTAGCATCCACCAGATGGAATATCACACAGAAGCTGATCGGCCTCTAGCTTTGCCAACCGAATCGCATGATCAAATTCTGATTTCCGGGCCAGTGGATATTTCAACATGGCCTGATGGTACATCCCCCCCCGCTGATTAAAGACCTCCTGATAGGTATCAAACATGAGCTATCTCACAACCTCCAATAGTCGAACGAGGAACAAACAACTAGACTGACTTTTAGTAAGCAGGCGCTCGATAAAATCAAAGGAGTGTAGAAGGCCGTAAAATCAAGCTCCACTATAATTCAGTATTTTTGCGAAGTGGCCAATGTGTCACATTTAATGCTACCTCCAGTGCCTTCACTATGGGAAGACTTGGATTGTATAGCGGCTGCCAACAGAATTAGGATGCGATAAGCTGTCTTTTCGTTTTCCGAGCTTTGCTTTGACTATAGACCTCTTGCCTTCCATAGCAGTAGCTATGTCGAAGTATTAGCTTCTTGTAGCTCTATCTTGCTAGAAGTCGCCCAATCCCTTCCGCCGCGAGCTCTGGGAATTTCCGCGACATGCCTCGCTGTGCAGCTTTTAGGGCAATAGACTTTCCGAGCTCTTATAAGCTCAAGACTCCGGACCGTTTTGCCCTGCAACGACAAGAATGAGGGGATCAGCCCTCTGCGAGGCTCTATTGAGCAAGGAGGAACAATGATTTCAGGCTCTGAATTAAAACCTGTCCGCACTGTTGATAGTTTAGACCTTGACTTTATTGGCTAAGCAAAAACTGAGACAAAGTTAGAGTCGGCCATCCAAGGCTGAACACTCGATCAGGAAAGAGTTGGGAATCTACATATGATCCTCACATCAGTGAGTTTTTTGTAGAGAAAATGTTTTCGTATAAAGGTAGACACTTAAAGTTATTTTTTTTACGTATTATGACTTAGGCCTGATGTTTGGCTGCTCTGCTGTTGTGAATCTAGCAAGTTCACGAGGGCAGCTTTAGAAGTCAGATAAGGTTTAGCAGGTTTACCACAGTAGATCGAAAGTTTGACCAGCAAACATAGTACCTCAGAACTAAAGGCCGCGAGAGTATCTCTCTATTAAAGGAACTTCTGGAAAGACTAAAGTCTGAAATTTCTGTTCAAGTCATAGCTCAACTAGCCATAGAACCATGAAAGATCAACACTCCAACCAAACTAGAGCTGGTGTATCCGCTTTAGCATTAGGTCTAGCGCTATTAGGAAATAGTCCTGCTCAAGCCTCATTAATTGGTGATGAGGTAAGACTTGACGTAGACTTCAACTCTCCTAATGAAATATTCGAAACAGATTTTTTTGTCGAAGGAAACTTTAGCGAAGGCAGTTCTGGTGGAGAAGCGACAGCAATCGTAGAAGAAGGACCTAGTCTATTTGCAGAAGGCTTAATGGCGGAAGGACCTGAGTCTGAGTTTCTCTCATCAACAGCAGCCTTTTCTGAGGGGGACGGAGATTTTTTTGGTGTAGGTTCTTTTACAAGTTCTTTCGCATTATTTAACGTCGAAGACTCTAGTATAGAGGGATTATTATCCAACTTTTGGGAATTAGAAGCAGATGATATTGACGTCTTTAGCTGGGAATACACCTTCAGCGACTTAGGCTGGGTTGACTTTCCAGATGGACGAATTGTTGGAGCAGAGCTTTCTCCTATTGCATTCCCGTTTGGAGAAGGTCCTTTCGGGGAGGGCCCTGTTAGCTTGGGCGAAGGCGTCTTCTCAGAGGGGTTTGTTGTAGGAGAGGGTGACGACGAATTTAGCTTTGCGGAGAACCTTTTCCCTATTGAAGATTATCTCAATGTCACATTTACCGATGATTCAGTAACTTTGGCGGCGACGTTTGATCCACTTTTTCCTTTCAGTGAAGACCCTTTCTTGACGGCGCCTTTTACGCCTGTTTTTGCAGAAGGTTTTTCGGAGACTGCTTTCAATATTGCTTTAGATGTTGAGCATAGCCGTACCGTCCCCACCCCGGCGATGTTGCCAGGCCTCATTGGTATGGGGATGGGCATACTACAGAAGCGAAAGAAACTAGCTGAAGCTAGCAATTTGGGAGAGTCTTAATCTGAGATATATTTGGCCATGTTGTATCTGAGTCAAGCCAGCTCCACCATAGCAGTTGAAGCTGGTCTGATGCTCTCACGACATGGTCACAATTCCTCTTTTGCTTTACCGTCGTTAGCTCCACAACAGTGGAATTAATGAGGGTAAAGCCATTTTTGTAGCTAAAGCCCACCTCAACACTTTGCCCCGCGAGACAGTAACAGCTTGCTCGGTTGGGTTAGATGTGGCTCTCCTAGGCTAATTATGCTGAGACCTATTCGAGCTCTTAGCAAATGAGGGCTCTAAGGCGAAAGCGTTCGAAGTTAGTGAAGCCATACCCTGAGGGCACTGTCCTATTCAGGTGTGATAGAAGTCTATAATGCTTGTGTGGCAAGAGATTGGGGCTTTCCCTTTGCAAACCTCTGAAAAGCCTTTTATGTAAGCATTTTAGGAAGATATCACCCTTTAAGCAGACAGTGCACTAACGGCAGAGAGAGTAAAGCTGCTGGTCCGTCAGCGTCGCCTGGGGAAAAATTATTGTCAGCTTTTCCATAGCTTTCGGAATGTTGACACGATCGCCCCTCCAGTATCACGAGCCCTCAACTCAGCCCCATCAAGCCTGAGCGATCTGCCCCAACAGCTTCAGCACCCGCAACACCTGCTGCAACTCACTCGGCACCGTATAAATCGAAAACGCCCGCGACAGCCCATACTCCTGCTCCGGAATCGCCCGCAACTTCACCAGCAACACATCATCCCCATTTGTCACCAAGCCAAACCGAGGCTGCCCGGGCTCCACATTCGCCATCATGTAAGCCAACGCCTGGGGCAAAGCAGAACGCGCCGAAATCGTCGTTTTCTTCGACTCCACCACCAAAACCCACAACACCCCCTGCAAGATCAGCACATCAATCCGCCCTCGTAAAACCTCCTCACCATCATCCAAGCTCAGCTCCACCGAAGCCTCAGCTCGCATCTTGAAGGGTGGATCATAAAATCCAGCAATCTCTAGCAAAGGCGAAGCTGCCAGAATCGTGACCGCTCCTTCAACCAGTTCGCCATCTCCACGATGGTAAGCCAAGCGAGCTTCCCATCCGAGCTAGTGCAGCCATTTCAGACTCTGTGAGCTCAGGCAGTTCGCCTTGCCATTCAGAAAAAAATTCCGGCTCATCATTTCTCCGCAATCCGAAGCGAGTCTCGACTTCGGTCAGACTCTTAACCGCATTGGTTATTGCAGAAAACTTAGCCATAGAATCATTCTAGCGAATTACCTAATCCATCAAATTGCGGAAGAACTCAATCGTTCCCTTCAGCTCAGCCACAAAGGTATCGATCTCTTCACGGGTGTTGTAGATATACAGGCTGGCCCGCGCCGTACCGGAAATGCCTAGCTCTCGATGCAGGGGCTGGGTGCAGTGGTGGCCCGTGCGAATGGCAATGCCAGACTGATCCAGAATTGTTGCCAGATCATTGGGGTGTAAGCCTTCGACTGTGAAAGCGGCTAGGGCTGCGCGACCGCTGCCGTCGGCCTTGGGTTGAGGGCCGTAGATGGTTAGGCCTTCGATCGCATTCAGCTTCTCAAACAGGTAAGCCGTCATCTCCTGCTCGTAGTCATGGATGCGATCCATGCCAATTTTGTTGAGGTAGTCTACGGCTGCACCCAGGGCGATCGCCTCTGCGATCGCTGGTGTCCCCGCCTCAAACCGCTCCGGCAGATCTGCATAGGTGGAATGGTCCAAGAACACATCCTGAATCATCGAGCCCCCACCCAAAAACGGCGGCATCGACCGCAGCAAATCGAGCTTTCCATACAGAAAACCAATCCCCGTCGGCCCACACATTTTATGGCCCGAAGCCACCAGCCAATCACAGTCC
>CALECT010000072.1 GCA_937949725.1 uncultured Pseudanabaenaceae cyanobacterium | reverse complement strand
GTTGTAGTCGGCGCTGGGGACGGGTTGGCCGACTCGGTCAATGCCGGTGAGTCCGGCGAAGAAGCTGGAGCTGTAGTCGCGGTAGTCGGCTTCGTTGACTTCGGGGGTGCAGCCGACGGAGGGGAGGTCTTTTGTGGTGGCGAAGAAGCCGCAGCGGCTATGGAGGGCGATGGGTTGGTTGGGGTCGCCGCCTTGGTAGATGATGTTGGCGAAGGAGCCGGAAAAGCATTGGGCCATCATGACGACGATGGGCTTTTCGGGGGGGAGTTGGTCGAGTTGGGTGGTGAGGTCTTGGACGCTGATGAGGTCTTCTTGCCAGAGGATGAAGGTGTTGTTGTCTTGGTTGTCTGGGTTGAGGAGGCCGTGGCCGGTGAAGTAGAAGAAGAGTGGGTCAGCGGAAACTTGTTTGGCAGATTGGGCGATGGCGTTGAGGAGGCTGTACAAGTTTTCGGCAGTGGCGGGGCCTTGGAGGCCGTCGATTTCGGGGATTTTGAAGCGTTCTAGGCCGAGGGGGGTGATGTAGCGGAGGGTGGCTTGGCCGTCGTTGCCGTTGGCGAAGAAGAGGGTGGCGTTGTCTAAGGGTTGATCTAGGTTGGTGAGGGTGCGTTGGAAGTAGCGGATGTTTTTTTCGAGGGCAATTTCGTTGTAGTGGGGGGCTCCGCCGCCGCCGAAGGCAATGAAAGGGTTATGGCTTAAGGCTGCAAAGTCGATGGGTTGAGCTTCCTGCGTTGTGGGTACTTGGCAGGTTTGGCTGCGGCTGGGCAGGTTGATGGTTTTGCTGAGCCAGGTGGGTGGGCAGAGGGCGCAGCTGGTGAGGTTTAGGCTGAGGAAGAGGGGGAGGGCGCGGAGGAGGCGCATGAGTCAAAGGAAGAAAGAGATGATTCTAAGATGCCTTGTATCAACAGTAAAAGAGTGCTCATTCAAGAAAATTTCTTTATGGTCAAGGCTGGAATTCCAAGATAGGTATGTTACTTTTTAGAGTGGCCGAGTGTGGCACATTGGCATGAAGCGAGATGGCGAATCTGCAGCAACTCAGTCTCCTAAAAAGTGGTGTTGAGCCTTGGAATCAGTGGCGACAAGAGCATCCTGACACTTTGGTCAATTTACGAGGAGCCAACCTTGCGGGAATGTTCTTGCGGGGAATCAACCTGAGTGGAGCAGACATTCGAGGGACAAACTTCAGTCAAACTGATTTGACAGGAGCGAATATCACCAAGGCGAAGGCAGGAGTGCAAATGCATTGGGACCTTCTGTTAAAACTTATTGGTGGTATTGGGGCAGTGCTTTCTGGCTTTCTGGCTGGCTATGCTGGCTTTAATATTCAATTAATTGTAGTTCCAAACTCAATTGAAGATTTTATTAGTGGATGGATAGCAATACTAGGATTGCTTTTTCTGTATGCCTTATTGTTACAAAGAGGGTTTAACAGAATCGTAGGTGTATTTTCAATAATCTCTATATTTGTTTTTGTAGTTGCCTTTATTCTGGCGTTCTCAGGAGCACCTGAAGTCGCAATAGCAACCGCTGCTGGTGGAGCAGTGGCATTACTAGTTACTGCTGTAGGAGCTTTTTCAGGAGCAATTTCATTCGCAATAGCAGGAGAAATTACATTTTTAACCGCATCGATAGCTGCATTTCGTATAGCTAGGGCAGGAGTGGGATTAGAAACAGTTCCAGCTATAGGGGTGGGAGCAGGAGGGTTGGCTATTGCTTTAATATGTGTCAACGCCTATCTTGGAGCACGTGCCTTAGCAAGAGACAAAAAAGAGACAGTAATTCGTTCCATTGTCATTGCACTAGGGGCTATGGGGGGGACGAACTTTCGAGAAGCAAACTTGACTGATTCAACGTTTTCTAGTGCCAGACTTGAAAAAACAGATTTTCGCAATGCAGTAATAGTGAGGACTTGCTGGCATGACACTGAAAATCTGGACCGCGCTCGTTGTGATGGCACTATTCTTGATTCTTTACCTATTCTCGACCTGGCTGTAACTCGTGATGGTCGAGGTAAATCATATGTTGGTCAAAACCTTCAAGGTATTAATCTACAGGAAGCTGATCTAACAAATGCTAATTTGACCAGCTCTGATTTGACCGATGCAAATATGAAAGATGCAATACTAAAGCAAACGAATCTAACTGAAGTTAAAGCGTTACGCGCTCAATTCTGTCGAGCGAACTTGACTTCTGCTTGCATAGAAGCTTGGAACATTGATAGTACGACTCAGCTAGAAGATGTCGTCTGCGAACACATTTACTTACTCAACAACCAACAGAATCGTGTACCGCGTAGCGGAAGCTTTTCTCCTGACGAGTTCAGCAAGCTATTTGAAAAAGCATTTGATACTATCGATTTAATTTTCACTGATGGTATTGACTGGCAAGCATTTTTCACGTCATTTCAAGAACTTCGTCAGCAATACAATGATTCAGAAATAAATGTTCAAGCTATTGAGAAAAAGAGTTCTGCCTCATTTATAGTTCGCTTGGAAGTTTCTGGAGAAGTTGACAAGTCTGCCATTGAGCAGGCTGCTAAAGCTGGCTATGAGCAACAGCTAACATTAGTCGAAGCTAATTATCATAAGCAGCTACAGCTAAAGGATGATGTAATTGACTTTCATAAGAACAGGGGAACTGATTTTCTAGCTATAATCAAAGACCTATCGTCACAAAAGTCACAATTTGTTCAAAATAATTACGGAGGCATAAACTTCCAATACGACATCAGCGGTGGCGAGGTTAATCAGGCTGAAACCATCAACGTCGATCGCAACAACATCACTAACAATCTAGAAGGAGCGACCATTGGCAACTTCGCCAACCAAATGAGCGACAACGCCAGCCAAACCTACAACGCCGCCCTAGACAAAAGCCTCGCCGAAGCCGCCCAGGAAATCCAAGCCCTCCTAGACCAGCTCTCCCAGACCTACCCCAGCGAAACCATGCTGCAAAAGGCCCAATTCGCTGACGCCGCCGCCACTCAAGCCAAAGCCAACCCCACCCTGCGACAGCGCCTGCTCAGCGCCGTCGATGCCGGAACCATCGGCGCCATAGAGGAGTTGCTGAGCCATCCCGTTGCCACATTCTTTATTGCTGCTGTCAAAGACTGGGAAGAAACCAACCCCAACGCCTAAAACCACTACCCCCAAAGCTCAGATCAAAACAGAGTTCCCTCCTGGGAGGGAGCCAGGGTGGGTCTGCCTTGCCTCTTGCTTCCACCCCGCTTTCCGAGCAGCAAATCGGCAAATCGAAAAACCACAAAGCCATGAGGGCCAGCCCTCAAACTCCCGCCGGATGGGACGGGCGCGTCCCCTACGGATCACCCCTCCGACAACGGTGTCAGAGTTTTCGATCATCTGAGAGGTGGCCTCTGGGATTAAGAATATGCGCTGTTGAATTGGGCTTGTTCATCTGTGTAGCATCGGCTTCGCCGTCAAGCATGGTTTGCAAGGGCCAGCAATCGAGAAACCCTGGTAGGGGCGAACAGCCGTTCGCCCGCCAAGCTATAGCTCAGACCCAACTGCACCATCCAGCTCAAACCGCTCCTGCGCTTTCTCCAGCCCTTCCATAGCTCGCTCCTCAAGCTTCTCCAAGCCCTGCTCTCCCAGCTCGATCGCCTTCTGCGACAACCCCGGTGCACTATCCAAGAAAATCCGCATTGCCTGACGCCCCAAAGGCCGCATCACCTGCTTAATCACCTCAGGGTCAATCTCGCTGAGCAAGTCGCCCACTTGTTCTCCCATCTCCCGCAGATCTTCCAATTCCTCTGGCACTTCAACCTCAAGCGCCTCAGCTTCCACAACCACAGTTTGCTCAAGGGTCACTGGAACTTGGACCTCGCCCTTTGCAGGCGTCGGATTGACGATCGCCCCCAAACCCGCCATCAACGCAATCATCAAAGCATTGCCTAGGCGTAAGTCTTGGAACAGATCATTATCAAATAGGGCAGTCATGGCGGGGATCAATCAAAGTATCGCTAGGATACTTGACCTAGAGGCCGCGTTGAGAGTTCCTTGTAATTTGTTCATTTAGCGCCGTTAGCTCAATCTGCTGCTTGAGGTAAGGGTTCAGTAGCTTGTTCCAGCTATTGGATTTGCGCCAATAGTCCTCTTCGCATAGGTCAGCTCGTTCCTGGGGCAGGCTTTCGCCAGTGACGAGGTTTGCCCAGCGATCGCTGTCACTGCCGTAGACGTAGCAGGCGATGTTGTAATAGCGCTGCATATCTGTGCCATGCTCATCCCAGTAGGGCGCTTCTTCCCATTCCGCTGCATCGACGGAAAACTGCTGGGCACCCGACAAGGCTGCTTCTTCCTGCTCGGACCAGAGCAACATGATGGCCGCAAATTCATCCGCAGCATCTTCTTCGCGTCCCGTGATGGGCAGCTCCAGCACATCAATTAGGGCATGACCCAGCTCGTGGAATAGCGTGAATAGTCCCGCATGGAGCGCCGCCGTTTCCATCGAGCCATCATCGGAGCCCAGGGCCTCGGTGTAGCGCTGCACTAGCTCATAGCAGAGCGTAATGCTCTTAATGTTGGGGTCGTAATAGGCGTCTGCGCTGCCGCATTGAAGGAATTCAATGTTGACATCCTCGGGTAAGCGCAGGGCATCGTTGAGATCCTGTACTGCTGCTTCGTAAGTGCCGGAGCTTTCAAGGATGTGCTTGATCGCCTTGAGGTAGGCGTCATCCTCCACAGGCCGATAGCTCACATGGAAGTCGCCACGGTCCTCACTGCTGTTAAGAGCAAGGAGGCTATTGCGATCGCCATCCAGCCCAGCTTCCATCACGCCACATCCTGTCAGGAAAGCGGAGGCAGCCACGGTAGCCGCAATGGCAGACTGTTTAATTCGGAGAAAGGCAGAGCGAGCTGTCATTGTGTTGCAGAAAGTAAAAGCTAGCGGTGATGTGTCCCGGTGTTTGCTCTCTTAGTGACATCAGTATCCAGCTTGTAAATTCCGGCACATCTCCCTGAGTGAGCTATTTTTATTGATTTCAATCTTTTCCGGAATCGGCCGAAACCGCAGCTTGTCCGCAACAATGAAGCAGTGAGCGCTTGCTATCGAAATGTCAATTCAGCCGCTGCCCCAGAACATCGTGACGCGCATTGCCGCTGGGGAAGTGATCGACTCCCTGGCCGCTGTCGTGCGAGAACTGGTGGAAAACAGCATTGATGCGGGCGCAACTCGCGTCAGCATTTCTCTCTGGCCGGAGCAATGGCGCGTTCAAGTGGCGGATAACGGCCAGGGCATGGCCCAGGACGATCTAGAACAAGCTGCCCAACCCCACAGCACCAGCAAGTTCGCAGCCGATACTTTGCATTCCGATAGTTCAGCCCAGCCTGAATCAGCTTCCCTGGGCCTAGACAACATCCGCAGCCTTGGCTTTCGAGGAGAGGCTCTCCACAGCCTGGCTCAGCTCGCCCAGCTCAAAATTTGCAGCCGCACTGCGGGGCAGACAGAGGGCTGGCAGGCGCGCTATGGCGCTGGGGGCAAGCTAACAAGCCTAGAAACCGTGGCGATCGCCCCCGGCACCATCATCACCGTCTCCGATCTCTTCGCTGCCTGGCCCGCCCGCCGCCAAGCCCTGCCCCACCCAGCCCAGCAGCTGCGGCAAATTCAGCGCCTCGTGCAACTCATCGCCCTCGCTCATCCCGGTATTACTTGGAACGTGCATCAGGGCGATCGC
>CALECT010000071.1 GCA_937949725.1 uncultured Pseudanabaenaceae cyanobacterium | reverse complement strand
TCTTCATAGGCAATCCCACGACTGTAATAGGCCCCGGAATAAGGCTCAGCAGCGAGCTGAATATAGCGGGTGAAATCCTGGATCGATTGACTCCAGTTTTCTTGGCCTTGATACAGGTAAGCCCGATCATAAAAGGCACGTCCCAAGCCAGGGTTGAGAGCGATCGCCGTGTTGTAGTCCGCCAAGGCGGCATCCATCTCCCCTAGCGACTCATGGACGTCCCCTCGCCAGGCATGGGTGAGAGCCAGGGCGTCTTCCTCATCCCCCCAGTTCTCGTTGATGGCGATCGCCTTGGTGTAATCCGCAATGGCTGCTTCCCCGTTACCTAAGGACTCCTGAGCTAAAGCTCGGTCCGAATAGAGCTGGGAATCGCGATCGCCATGGGCCGCAACGGCGATGTCGTAATCGGCGATCGCGGCCTCAAAGTTACCGCCAATGTGATGGTAATAGGCCCGCTCATAGTGGAGACTCCCCCACTCATTCTCAGCGTCAGTGACAGCAGCTATTTCTTCCGTGAGCCGCTCAATTGCTGCGGCAATCTCCTCTGGGCTTTCCTCAATCACCGCCGCTTGAGCCTCTGCGATCGCATTGCCTTGGCTTCGCTCCCAGTCTGATAGAGATGACACTAGCGGTTGGCAACCTGTCAGGGGAGCTGCGACAAGCATTAAGAAGCTTAATTCGAGGAGCTTACGCGTTCCTCTAGTTCGAGATCTTGGTAATTTTTTTGCTCGCCATTGCATCGTGCCAAACTCCACTGCCAGTGACTGGCTTCATCCCGTGAAACGACGAAGGCCATAGCTAACTTCAGCCATGGCCTTGCCTTTTTCGGATGGAAGATTTTGCGATACGGAAGAGATATTGTTTGCAGCTGACTGACCCGCATCACTCAGAATGACTTTCGGTCAGCCAACAGCCCATTCTCCTAACCGCTGCGATTGCTCTAAGAGCAACCTTCACCAGACAAATTAGATCCGCCTCCCACAATTCCAGTGGAAACCCAGCCCTTGGCGGGAGCCGTGATGTAGGCCCACTGGCGTTTGGGCTCACCCACTTCTTTGCGGGCACTAGTGAACTGAAAGGTGTAATTCCCTGGCCGAATCGAACCAATCACGCGGCTATTCACCAAGTCAGGCTGGTCTCGCACAATCAGGCCCCCTTCAGGCAATACCGCACAAACAGCACGACTCACCTGGCCTACGGCACCCGGAGTCGTCGGCGAAGAAGTTGAGCCTCCAGGCGCTGTTTCGGAGCTGCTGATAGTACTAGGAGGAGTTGGAGCAACCGGTGCTTGACTTGCGGGGCAAGGCGTTGCGCCATCGCCTCGCAGGAACTTTGCCTGGACCCAGCCCGTCTTGGGATCCACTATGCGAGCCCAACCATTACCGCTGCCCGTCCCCAAAGTAACCGTGATCTCCTCTGCTAAAACCCCCAAAGCAGCCTCGGTAACATTGGGCTCCTGATACACCCCAATCTGGTCCCGCGTAATGCGGCATCCCACGGGACGGTAGGAACCAGTGGCTTGGGCCAAGGCTTTGGGGGCAGCAACTGGGACCTCTAGGGCTTGAACCTGAGCAAACGGATGAGGGGTAATTGCCGTTGCCGCAACGATTAATCCGGTTAGACCGGTAGCTGTGGAGAATAGCGTAAAGCCCATGTTTAAGTTCCTTATGGAATGAATACCTTCCGGTGATGCTGACTCAGGGGATTAGACCCATATTAGGTCAATCTAAATATGGCGTTCCCAACTGCCATCCCATTCGCAATGGATCCCTGACTAACTCGTAATGCAACTACTTTGGGTGGCCTAGTCTGTTTCCAACGAAGTTCTAAAGATTCTCTTAATATTTATTCAATTTGACTGCTGTGATTGTTTCCCCCTCTCGTGCCATGGACTTTTCTCAGAATTCGGCGGTTCGTTCATCCGAGCCTAAGCCCCGGTCAATGTCTATTTCAGGCATTATCCGGTGTTACCCAGGAGGGCGTTTCACCGCTAAAAATGGCGATTCAAAGCGCGCGGTCAAGTCCATGGGCCGATGGAGCAGTCTATTGCTGTTGCTGTTACTAGGTGGTTTGGCAGAGGCGGGCCTAGGACGGGTAAGCCTAGCGCAAGTGAATGCCGAGGCTGAGCTAGAGCAGAATGCCGAGCCAGTCGTGCTTGATCCTGCCCAAGCGATTGAATCGAGCGATGCTGCGACGACAGTCCCCGAAGTTCCTGCGGTTCCCCAAGTGAGCCCCGAGGCCATTGTCATCCCCAAATCCACAGAAAGCGCGGAGGAGCTTGGGGAAGCAGAGTCTGATGAAACGATCGCTCCACCAGGGGTGGAAAACATAGCAACCCCCGAGCCAGCTCCCACGCTAGAGCCCAATGCTGCTGAAGGAATAACCACTGAAACGACCGACACAGTTTCCCCCAGCTCGCCAGAAGCAGAAGCAGAAGCAGAAACAGCGGAAGAGACCGCTGAAACTGAAGCGACTGAGCGGGTCTATCTTGCGGAAAAGCAGATTTCTTTTGTGCCCCCAGTAGGCTTCACTGCCATGAGCCCGGAGGAAATCAAGGCAAAGTTTCCTCGGGCGATGCCGCCTAAATATGTCTATGCCAATGAAACTAGAGATATATCTGTGGGCATCACTGTCAGCGACATTCCCCTAGAAGCGGAACAGTTGCCCGAAGTGAAAACCGTCCTAGAAGACTTTCTAGAGTCCTCCGTCCCCGGTTTTCAGTGGTTGGAACATGATTTCGTCAACTTAGGTGGCCAGGATTGGATCAAGTTGGAGTTCATCAGCCAGACCCAAGACCAGCGCATCCATAACGACATGTACATCACTAGCCTCCAGGGCAAATTGCTGGGCTTTAACTTCAACGCCAACCTAGCGGTGGACTTTGCTTCGCGAGACCTCCTTCAGGCCAGCCGCAACTCCATCTTGCTCAATGAAACTGTTGCTTCTGACGATTGACTTATCCCATAGGCAACTGTCTAGGACCCAGTATAGATACGGAATTCACTGCGAGGGGTTAGACCCTGCGGGGGTGTTAACCCCTATTTCCTTTCTTGGTGTTAATAACCTCTGAGGGGCTGGGCACCTTAAGAGTGTTAACCCTCGCAAGAGAAAAAGGTGAGTTCCATGGCTCTTCTTTCCACCATTCAACTGCCCGTTAAAGAACAACAGTGGCGCGGCTCTGAGCGCTAAGCAGCGCTAAACCTGGTCTCGCTTTTAGAGACACGACACGACTAGACTAGACAGTCCTCTCTGGCACGGGCAGGGCTGTCTTAAAATGACACTAAGCGATCGCGCGAAAGGCGTACTCCGGCACGGGTACGTCTTTTTTATTGGCTGTTGTTGTCGATGATGAGAGTTTCAATGCCGCTGCATTGTGATACCAAATCCGGTTCGGTGCCCCCCGATTCCCGTCAGTTGGTCGGTAGGGGCGAACCGCTGTTCGCCCGCAAAGAGTTTAGGGAGAGAGCTATTAGGATTTGGTATGAATGGTGCAATGTTCCGACTGTGAACAGACCTAGAGCAGTTGCGATTATTCAGCCAAAAAGAAAGGAAGGGATGCGATCGCATCCCTTCCTTTCTTCGTTAATTGCAGTAGAGCGTTCCCTTCAAACCCTTCGCTGATTTTCGCAGTCTCCGTAAAGGGTTAAGCAATTCTACTGCTGAATTAGCGGCATATCGTTAGGAATCGTTTGGCTGCTGTGCTGGAAGTCTGTAGGACCATCATAGCCAGAAACCTCTGCCAGCTCACTCAACTCCATCACACCGGGATAGTTTGTTCCATTGATAACCCAGGTTGGATAGCTACGAACTTCAGCCGTTTGACAAGCCTGGGGCTGAGCATCTTCTCCACTCGCGTCACATTCCACAGCGTCAATCGCCTTAAATGCCTCACGCCCAAACAGCTGCCGCTGGGAATAGCAATGGGGGCACCACCAGGCACTGTACTTCTTCGCTCCAATCTCCTTAAGATGAGTCGCTAAAGCGATTTCTGCCGGGCCAGACTCTGTCGTTGCCTCAAAAGAAGGGTTATTTTCCGGCTGTGCCTGATAGACCGCAGCCCTAACGGGGCCATT
The DNA here is from genome assembly GCA_937949725.1 of uncultured Pseudanabaenaceae cyanobacterium. Classification (GTDB taxonomy): domain Bacteria; phylum Cyanobacteriota; class Cyanobacteriia; order PCC-9006; family JAAUQQ01; genus JAAUQQ01. Next base: position 35,985 of record CALECT010000071.1, on the reverse strand, counting down.
GCCATTGATTGAGGCATAAACACCCAGGGTCCCCATCAAAGTCAACATGGCAACGATGACCCCCTGGAAAACCAACTTGCCGATGTCCTCCCAATGGCGACCCAAGACAGCCAGCACTAGCAACGAGGTGCTCATTAGGGCTGAGCCGACGCAGTAGATACAGAAGGATTTGAGTTCCGTCGTCAGCAGATACATTAAATAACCGCTAAATACCGTCATCGCTGCCCCGCCCCAGAACAGCAGCGTCCAGGTCCAGTCATCTAGCTTTTGCCTCAGCTCAGCCTGGGTCTCTTCAGAGATGAATATGGGAACTAGCGCAAACGCCACCATGCTCAAATAAGCCAAGCAACCAAAGAGGGCTAAGGGCTGACCAAAAACCGTGGCATAGTCACTACTCAGAACTTGCTCGCAGCCTTTGACGGGACAAGCAGCGTCACCATTGCTGAGCTTGACGTAAGTGAGGTACCCCGTGAGGGCAGCACCCGTGGTAGCGATACCACCAATCAAGTAGCGCGACCAGCGTTGGATGAAGGAAGGTTGGCGACGACGTCTCATAGGAATAGGGGAAAGGTTGCCAGGATTAGGATTTTTTTACCATTCATATATTAGTTACTGACGAGAGGAATGGCATTTGGGGTCCATCCCACATCCCCGTGGCCTGGCTGAATGGGGATGCTGTCATTTACGTATTGCTCGCCTGCTTGAAAGCGGATGATTCACCAATTTCCTAGGTGATATGCCCCAGGCTATGGAAGCAAAAACGACTAAGTTGCTTCTCTTTCTAGATTCTTCTAAGAGCTTGATCACAGCTCCGAAGGGCCAAAGCAGTTATTTTTAACAAAATATTTCCAGATTTCGAGATTGTTTACAGTTCTCAACTGATTCAAGGGAAAGGTTCGAAAACTTCAGTACTGTGGATCCATGACACGGTGGCCCCCCACGGCGCTGACAGTTCATCTAAAAGGAGCGCGTCGATGACCGAGGCCCCTTCCGATAAAGCTTCCAAAGCGCCAAAAGCAGCACCTGCGATCGCCCAGTCGCTTCAACCCCGTCCCGCTTGGCAGGCGAGATCTAAACCGACAGCCCCTAGTCTTGGTGGGGACAGAGGCCGTGTCGCTGTGTTTATTGATGGACTCAGCCTGTTCTACGGCGCTCGGAACTTGGGCATTGAAATCGATTACAAGCAACTCCTGCGTTACTTTGCCCGAGATGGGCGACTGCTCCATGCCTTTTTCTATGCGGGCGTTGATTCAGAGCTAGAGCATTCCCGTCAGCAGGGTTTTTTGATTTGGATGCGCCACCATGGCTATCGCGTGGTGACCAAGGCGGTGCAGCATTTTCCCGATGGCAATAAAAAGCTGGACATTGATGTCGAGATTGCCGTGGACATGATGAAACTTGCAGACCATTGCGACACGATGGTTCTGGTGAGTAGCAACGACACCTTGACCTATGCAGTGCAGCGGGTGGGTGAGCGAGGCGTACGGATAGAGCTGTTGGGCCTAGGCGGCAATACGGGCTATGAGTTGCTCAATCTGGTGGATAGCTATGCGGAATTGGCGACGATCCAAGATGAGGTGAAAATGCTGCCTCGGCGCGAAGGCCATCCTTCTCCGGGTAAGCCTCCTATTCCTATTGAAAAGCCTCAATCCAAGACTGATGCTAGCCCCGATTAGTTGTTGTCCCTTCAAGTTTTCATCATTATTCAGAGGCTGAATTTCCCCGTCTCCTGCTGGGTTTACTCTGCTCCATGGATGGCTCCAAGCGAAGGCAGTTAGGGAAAGCCTCCCCCTACGATAGAATTCGGTTTTATTAGACTTGCAAGCTTCAGATCCCTTCCCATGAACGATGCCCCAGCTAGCGAGCAACGCCAATGGTGGACCCAGCAATGGCTGGATCTGATCAATTCTTATCGCTTCAAGAAACGTCTGGAGCGGGGCTGGCGCTACGCTCGCGAAGGCAACGTGTTGTCCATTCGCTTCAAGGGGCAAAAGGTTGTCGCGGAGGTCCAGGGCACGGAGGAAAAACCTTATCGCCTATCCCTCTGGCTCGATCCCCTGGGGGATGAGGACTGGGATTTTGTTGTAGAGACGTTATCGGAGAAGGCAATCTTTTCTGCCAAGCTCTTGGCCGGGGAAATGCCCATGAACATTGAGCAGGTCTTTGCAGCCAATGGCCTGCGCCTGTTCCCCTTCAACCTCGGCGATATCCATTCCAAGTGCAGCTGCCCCGATAAGGCCAATCCCTGTAAGCACATCAGTGCGGTGTATTACTTGATGGGCGATCGCTTTAGCGAAGATCCCTTCGTCCTCTTCCAGCTACGGGGACGCACACGCGAACAGCTCCTCCAAGGCCTACGCAAACAGCGTCAAAGTAAAGCGGGAGAGGCAGTCTCGGCCCCGCAACTGAATAGTGTAGGTCCCAGCCTAGAGAACTTTTGGCGTTACGAAGAGCCTTTGGAATCGAGCCTGGTGGTGATTGCGCCGTCCGGGGCAGAAACAGTGCTGGATATTTTGGAGCCCATTCCCCTGCCTGGTGCAGCGGGAGAAGTCGGCGCTTCCACCGCTGCCATGGCCATGACCTATTTGCGGGAGGTCTACCAAGCAGTAAGCCAGCAGGCCATGCTTAAAGCGATGATGCAGGCCCAGGATGACCAATAGGGATGCAGTCAAGTGAGCCCAGCAGCCTTGAGTTGACCGTGGCACACTGGAATCACAGCTGGCGCTAAAAATCTGGCAATTCTACGGAGATGATTCCTGCGGAAACCTTTAAGGCTATCGGGTATCTGTGGCTATCAAGCTAAATTTTTAACTTTCGTTCCCCGCTGGTCAAAAGGTAAATCGGGTATCAAACTGCCCGGAAGCCTCTGTTCGAATCTTTTCCCAATTCCAGCGGGAACCTTAGGAACTTAAGCATCCTCGATTGTTCAACTCAGGTCTTTCTGATTCAGCGCACCATGCAGATTAAAATCCAGCAGCTTCTCCTCGCCGCCACTCTTGCATTCTCCGGGGCAATGGTTCCCTTGGCCCCCACCCATGCAAATGACCAAGGCGGTTGCTTCATGGTGGATGAGTCGGGCAATACCATCAGCCTGGGCAGCCTGTGCGGCTATGGGTCTGCTGGTAGCTCCACTGCTGCTAACAATCGCTCGAATACCCAAGAGACGGCGGCGGCGACCGATGGGGTTGTTCAAGTGCCCATCATTCGCCGTGCTGGCCTGACTCCTGTGATTGCAGTGAGCTTTAACGATAGCCAGACCTACGAAATGATTTTGGATACGGGGGCTTCCGGGACGCTAATCACCCGCCGCATGGCCAATGATTTGAATCTGCGTCAAAACGGCGAGATCATTGCCTCCATTGCAGATGGCAGCCGCGTTCGTTTCCCCACGGGTCGAGTGAACACCATTGCTGTGGATGCGGCCAGGGTGAGCGATGTGGATGTGGCGATCGCTGAGGATATGACCATCGGCCTCCTGGGCCATGACTTCTTTGGCAACTACGACATCCGTATTGGTCGGGATGTTGTGGAATTCTCACCCCAAAGCTAGGTTCTTCTTTTCATATCCAATAGCCTCAATTTCCGCAGCCCTTGCGCCATCTCTATCTCCACGGTCTCGGTTCTGGTCCCAACTCTGCGAAGGCGAAGTACTTAGCGGCTCGTTTTCGCAGTCGGGGCATTGAGTTGGAGCTGTTGGATTTCAATTTGGATCATGCGGGGGACTTTGATTTTGCGGGGCTTAGCCTGACACGAAATATCGCACAGGTAAAACAGGATATTTCCCAAGGCACCGAACCAGTGACTTTGTTCGGCTCTAGCTTGGGCGGATTGACGGCGGCTTGGGCGGCTGAGGAGCTTTTGCAAGTGGAACGGCTGGTGCTGTTGGCACCGGCCTTTGATTTTTTAAATGCTTGGTTGCCTGCTCTGGGAGAGGAGCAGGTGGGGCAGTGGAAAACGACCGGCCAACTCGAATATTTTCACTATGGCCAAGGCAATCAGCAGAGTCTGGGCTATGGATTTGTGACTGATCTGCAAGGCTATGACGAGGGAGAGTTGAGTAGATCGTTGCCCACCCTCATCCTCCATGGCACCCATGACGAAACAGTTCCCTTCAGTGCCAGTCAGCAATACGATGCGACCCGAGATTGGGTGAAACTTATCGAGCTAGACAGCGACCATGGCCTGGGCAATTCCGTCTCACGGATTTGGCGAGAGATTCAAAAATTTTGCCAGTTAGGGTAATTGCATCGCAGCTATGCTGGAGATTGCCCTCGACTTCGCTCTGGAACATTGCCCCGCCATGCTGCCCTTCATTCGCTCTGACCTCGCCCAATTCAGCGGCTACGCGCCCCATGCAGAGGGCGAAACCCAGCCAGAGCAATTCGACCAGCTGGATACCAATGAATGTCCCTATGATTTGCCACCGGAGCTGAAGGACAAGCTCGCCTGGCAAATCCAGCAGCAAATTCAGAACAATCGCTATCCCGATGGGGGCCATGGGGGACTTAGGGAAGCGATCGCAGGCTATGTCTCAGAAACCGCTGGCGCTCCGAGCTTTACGCCAGATCACATCACCGTCGGCAACGGCTCCGACGAGCTGATCCGCTCCCTCATTATTGCCACTTGCCTAGGCGGCGAAGGCTCAGTGCTCGTCGCCAACCCCACCTTCTCCATGTATCGCATCATCGCCCAAACCCTGGGTGTTCCTGTGATCCAGGTGGGACGAAATCCAGAGACCTTTGAAGTGGATCTAGACGCGGCAAAATCTGCGGTGGCCCAGGCTGCTCAAGACAGTAGCCAGCCCCCGGTGCGTCTGGTCTTTATGGTCCACCCCAACTCCCCCACCGCCAATGCCTTGACGGAAGCGGAAATCGACTGGCTGCGCTCACTGCCTGCCTCCACGCTGGTTGTCATCGACGAGGCCTATTACGAATTCAGCCGCCAAACCCTCGTTGCCGAAGTTCTCAGCCGCCCCAACTGGGTTATTACTCGCACCTTCTCCAAAGCCTTCCGCTTGGCTGCCCACCGCGTTGGCTATGGCGTGGCTGATCCGGCTGTGATTCGTGTGTTGGAGCAGTTGCGCTTGCCCTATAACCTGCCCAGCTTGACCCAGACTGCGGCTCAAGTTGCCCTAGCGAATCGGGGGGAGTTATTGGCGGTGGTGGATGAAATTATGGAGGAACGCGATCGCCTGCACCAGTCCCTAAGCGCTTTGCCCCAGCTCCACTGTTTTGCAACGGAGGCCAATTTTATCTACGCCCAGCTTAAGCCCGGTGTTGCTGCGGAAGCTGATGCTGCTTTGAATCAGGTTCGCAAGCAGCTCAAGGCCCAGGGGACAGTCTTGCGCCATACGGGCGGAGGGCTTCGCATTACCATCGGTAGCCCAGCGGAGAATCAGCGGACGTTGGAACGGCTGACGGCGGCGCTTGCCAATCTGTAGCTTGATGCCTCACCCATACTCAGCCGATATTCCATCGCTGAAGTACGAGCAATTGGACGGCTTATGGCTTAAACCCAACGTAGTGAAATCGCACGCCATATCACTGCGTTGGGTTTAGGTTTGCTTGGGTTGCTATTCCTTAGCGCTTTTGTCTTGCCTCGGCGATCGTTTTTGGGAAAATCCCCACCATTAATCCAAGGGCCTCATCGGGAATGGAAGCCACTATCTTGGGCTCAAAATAATTATTAAATTGACTCAGTATCATCTTGGCTCGCTTTTCTGGCGAGCTTGTATCTGTCATTTGCTTCGTGAGAATCGTCCACTGACGGCGAATGCGATAGGCCTCTTCTAAATCTTGAGCCGATGCGGGTTGCTTCAGCCGCAGATTTCCCACCGGGAGAATGCCTGTGCAATCGCGATCGAGGCTACCGCCCACGGCAGCACCGGGACCGGCAAAATCTGCATGGAAGCGCTTGTAGAGAATGATGCCGTTGCGACGGTTACGGCTGACGACCAGAAGCTCACCGGCTTGGATCTGATCCAACATATGGACAATGCTGCAATACGTTTAAGCTACTCATCGACAAGTCGGGTCATCACACAGGAAGCAGGCTCAGAGCGCCCTTGAATCAAGCGAGCTTACTAAGCCAACAAATCACTGTTCGTGAGCAATGACAAAAACCAGGAAAGGCTAAGGGGTTTTGATGAATCGCCGCCATACATTCGCGGCATTTTTTTGAGGGTAAGGCCATTCTCCCTAGAAATAATTATTTCATACCCTGATTCTCAGCTTGTGACGGGCCTCTCTCCTCACCCCTCTACGTCTCAAAGTCTGAAGATTCGGTTATCTTCCCCCTGCTGCCAAAAGGCGCAAGCTATAATGCAAGAACTCTTGAGCTACGGGTAACATTGCCCTACTGCAAAGGAGTTCCGCTTGGGGCTGTAATGGTTTCGACGGGTTAGTGAACACCACCGTGTGATTCAGGCCGAGAGCGATCTACCTCTCGTAAATCAATGGATCAAAACAACGTAAATGCGAACAACATCGTATCCTTCTCACGTAAGCCCGCACTTGTTGCTGCTTAAACAAAATCTCTAGTTAGATTTCGTGAGACTTTTGGCGTGACTCCGTTAAGCGTTTCAAAAGTTCAACCCCAACGGATGCTTTTGCAGATGGTCTCTAGTACTTCTGTAGACTAAGAACTCATTAGAGAAGCCCACCATCGGGGATAAGTGATGGTTCCTGTCTCGGGGGTTAACGAGACTAAGCCTGTGAATGAGCTAAGTGCTAATAGCTAGTTCGGACAGCGGTTCGATTCCGCTCAGCTCCATCGAGAAAGCCCCAGATGCATTGGATTGCATCTGGGGCTTTCTTTTAGGCAAATTCCTCAGAGGCAATGGTTAGCAGGATTGGCATGCCACCTGCTTAACCATTACCCATGGATTGGCCTAGAACCAATCTGCGTGGAAGACGCCTTCTTTGTCGGTGCGTAGGAAGGTGTGGGCTCCGAAGTAGTCCCGCTGAGCTTGGGTCAGGTTTTGGGGGAGGCGATCGCGGCGGTAGCTATCGAAGTAATCCAGCGATGCGCTAAAGGCAGGCACGGGAATACCGTTCTTCGCTGCCAAGCCAATCACCTCGCGCCAAGCGCCCTGGCGATCCAGGATGGTCTGCTTGAACTCAGGCGCCAGCAGCAGGTTTGCCAGCTGTGGATTATCGTCATAGGCCTTCTTGATCTTGTTCAAGAAACGAGCGCGAATGATGCAACCGCCTTTCCAGATGCGAGCGGTCTCGCCCAGGTCAACGTTATAGCCAAAGTCATCGGAGGACTTCTTGATCAGCGCCATGCCCTGGGCGTAAGAGCAGATCTTGGAGCAATACATGGCGTCACGAACCATGTCGATCAAGGCCTGGGTGTCGCCGAACAGCTCAGGAGTAGGACCACTCAGTTCTTGAGCCGCTGCAACGCGCTCGGTCTTCAGCGAAGACAGGACACGGGCCGAAACCGCTGCGCCGATGGTGGGAATCGTCACGCCCATTTCCAGCGCGTTAACCGCAGTCCACATGCCAGTGCCCTTTTGGCCAGCGGCGTCCAGAATCACCTCGACCAATGCCTTACCGGTGTCGTCGTCCATCTTCGTAAAGATGTCGGCGGTGATTTCAATAAGGAAGGAGTCCAGTTCCTCAGTCTTGTTCCAACTAGAGAAGACTTCGTGGAGCTGCTTGTGGTCCAGCCCTCCGACGTTCTTGAGCAGGTCATAGGCTTCAGCAATGAGCTGCATGTCGCCATACTCAATGCCGTTGTGGACCATCTTGACGTAGTGGCCTGCGCCGCCGGGGCCAACGTAGGTCACGCAGGGGCCGTCATCCACCTGGGCCGCAATCTTTTTGACGATAGGTTCGATGGAGTCATAGGCCGCCTTGGTGCCGCCGGGCATCAGGCTGGGGCCGTTGAGAGCGCCTTCTTCACCGCCGCTGACCCCCATGCCGATAAAACGTAGGCCAGTGGGCTCAAGTTCCTTCACACGGCGCTCGGTGTCGGTGTAGAGGGAGTTGCCACCGTCAATGATCATGTCATCTTTGTCCAGCAGGGGCTTTAGCTGCTGAATCACCGCATCCACGGGACCACCCGCCTTGACCATGACCAAGATGCGGCGGGGACGCTCCAGTAGACCAACAAATTCCTCAAGGGAATAGGCTGCCTTGGCGTTTTTGCCCTGGGCGCGCTCGGCCATGAATTTTTTAGTTTTCTCGGGGGAGCGGTTGTAGACGGCAATGGGAAAACCGTTGCGTTCCACATTAAGGGCTAGGTTCTCGCCCATGACGGCGAGACCGATGACGCCAAAGCTTTGGGTGCTCATGAACAGGTTCTTTAGGAGAAGGACAACTTGGGGTAGAGCGAGCTGAATAAGGGCATTCAGCGTATCGACTTAATTTCGCAAGATTTACGCTTAGCCTAGCTCGCTTATCTCTGAAACATAGGAAGAAGACCTTAAACTTTCGGGGGATTTGGCGATCGCGATCAATCCCCCTAAAGTCCTGCCGGCCGGTCATCGCGGGGATCGCCTATTGGCTCTAGGCTGTTGCGAAGGTGGAAGACATCCTTGAGCAAATCCTAATTTTCTCTACGAATCGCGACAGTGGCTTAAGAGTCCTCGCTAAAGCCACTTACTTCCCACTTCAACCTGCAACTTTTGAGGTGCTATTCCACCCAATCCCCAGAGCAATCCAGCATCGCACTCTAAGATGGGGGTTGCTACAAACCCTAATTTCTATGGCTCCTCCCTGGCTCACATTGGTCACTGGCGAACCCTATCAACCTGCTCGGGCCTACTATCAATTTGAGGGCCAGCTCAAAAGCGAGGTCAGCGCCTTGAAGACTTGCATCCAGCAGTTAGATTGCATGGTGCCGGGTAATCGCAAGGGCCAATGGCTGTGGCAGTTTGAGGCGGAGGCGGAGCGGCTTCGCTTCGAGCGAATCTATCGTCAGCTCAGTCCAGAGGAACGTCCCGTAACGCTGGGGCAGTTTGAGATTTCAGACAATGACGTAACCCTGACCGTCTTTTCGTTTGATCGTCTGCTCCAGGCCATCCCCTTCTTCGATCGCCATATCCCTCGCGATATTGCCAAGGCCACCAAGATGCACTTGGTCAATCATTTCTTTAGCCCCAGCGAGGTTGAGCAGCCCCTGCGCTACAAGCATTTAGAGAAGCTGCTGGAAGGGAGCCATGTCAAAGCATCACGGGCCGATGAGGTGTTAGCCAAGGTTGAAGAGCTGGCGACTTTGGGCAGTGATGCGACGGAGCGAATGCTAGAAATTACCAGTTTTCTAGAAGCGGTGGCCCAGGAGCCTCGGCCCGATGTGGAGGAGCTGCCGATCAATTTCTATGCAGATGGCATCATCTCGATGGAGATGATCTTGAATACTCGGCGTAAGGAAGCAATGGATGGTTGGGGCGATCGCAATTAACGGCTAAGGCGTTGTGGTTTTGGGTACTCCATTTTCTGCGGGCAAACGGCTGTTCGCCCCTACGGCTCAACTAATGGGAATCGGGGGTGACTGCATCGGGTTGGGTATGAAATGACCTGTGTTTAAAGCCGAAGAGACGCCTGTGCTGGGCGTCTCTTCGGCTTTAAACCAGAGCGGACTGCTCACAATGCAAACCTTGCTCGAACTTAGGCGTAATTCATTACCTGAATCACAGGGCCGGACTGGGGCAAGTTGCCAGCGCTTAGGCTGAGCTGGTTGCCGCCCTGCTTGACCTGCATTCCGCCTACGGCTGCCAAGAAAGCATCTAGCTCTTCAACGGGGCAGGTCGCTTCGTCGGAAGCGGCTGTGCGGTACTGAGTGGGGATAACAATCTTGGGGTTGAGCGTATTGATTGCCGCGATCGCTTCTTCCGGCGTGTAAGCCTTGGGTCCGCCAGACACCGGCACAACCAAAACGTCAGGCGAACCCATTAGAATCTTTTGCTCCACCGTGATGGGAGCTGCTGCGCCGCCCAGGTGTAGAACTTTGACACCACCTTGAATCCAGCTCCAGGCAACGTTAACGCCAAAGCGACGACCGCGCAGGCGATCATGGTCTGTGCGGATGCCCTGAATCTGTTGGGCACCCAAGTCATACACGCCAGGCTGGAACAGGATGCGGGGATCACCCGGTAGTCCTTCCACATAGCCCTCATCAAATAGGCGGCTGCTGATCATGACTAGATCAACATCCACTTGGGGAGCGGCGTAGCCCGCTGTGCAGCCAATCTTGCGGAAGGGGTTGACCATGACTTCCTGCCCGTCTCCTTCGAAGACGAAGCAGCTGTGGCCCAGGTACTTAATGCTGAGACCATTACCAGCAGCGGACTGAGCGCTGGCTTTACCCAGCTGAGGGATGAGGCTGCTGCCTGCGATCGCTGCCACTCCGGCACTGGCCGCCAAAAAGAACTGTCGCCGTTTCATAGTCAAAAGGTAAGGGTTGCTAAAAGGGGGCTCAAACCAAAGAACCAACGCTAAGCGCTGATGGAAGCCAAGAAGTTACTCAATAGCTGCTTACCCGCTTGGGTAAGCACACTCTCTGGGTGAAACTGGACGCCCTGAATGTGGGGATAGTTCCGATGGCGGACCCCCATAATCGTGTCGTCATCCACCCAAGCCGTAATTTCCAAGACCTCCGGGCAGCTCTCCCGGTCGATTACCAGACTATGGTAGCGGGTCGCCGTCATGGGATTTTCAACCCCGGCGAACAGCCCAGCATCATTGTGGTGAACCTGGGAAACCTTGCCATGCATCAGCTCTGGCGCTGAGACCACGTCTCCGCCAAAGACCTGACCAATACTTTGGTGCCCAAGGCAAACTCCCAGCAGGGGAGTGGTTGGTCCCATCTGCTCAATTAATTCCAGGGAAACGCCTGCATCCTCAGGCCGCTTGGGCCCTGGCGAAATCACGATGCCATCGGGCTTCATCGCCTTGGCTTCTTCCAGGGTGATTTTGTCGTTGCGGATGACCTTCACGTCCGCTGCCACAGGGTAGGTAGCACCTAGCTCCCGCAGATATTGCACCAGGTTGTAGGTGAAGCTGTCGTAATTATCGATGACGAGAATCAAGGATTTCTGGGGGGATAAATCTCTGTGCCCTTATCCTATCGCTCCCCACAGCAAGATTGGCGGTTCTGACGGAAGCTTGCAGGGCGATCGCATCTAAAGCTGGGCCTGAACAACTAGCCAAATGGGAGGCAGCAGCAGCGAGGCTGCCACAACAACCGAGACCATCGCAGAAATGAGCACTGCCCCAGCAGCACAGTCCTTCGCAATCTTGGCCAGCTCGTGATAATTGTGCCCAACGGCAAGATCTACAACAGACTCCAAGGCTGTATTGATCAGCTCTAACGTCATCACCGCGCCGACGGTCAGCGCTAGAACGGCCACTTCCACCGGCTGTAGGCCCAGGTACACAGCGGCAGATAGAACCGCCACTCCCACCAGAACGTGAATCTTGAAGTTGCGCTGGGTGCTAAAGGCGTAGGTTATTCCAGCCCAGGCATACTTAAAACTGACAAATAAATTAGAGGCGACATGCCAGGAATAGCCCCGCTGAACCGGCTCTGCCACATGCTCCGAGCCAGGGGCAGCCGATTCAGTTGTAGAGATAGGGGTGGCCTGGGTGTCCTGAGCCATGAAGAAATCCAAAAGTAAGGGGGTAGATGGAGTAGCTGGTTGGTTCTAAATGACTTGAACCTTTTCGACAGCTACCTGGGAAATGCCTCAAGCCAACTCAAGAAGCGGTCAACTTTAGCCTGGTTATCCAGTTAGATCTTGGGCATAGAAAATCTAATTGCCCACCGTGGAATTATCCAGGCACCTAATCTACACCTTAACGCTAGCTAAAGAATCGGGCATTTGAGTGATTCTTAGCCGAGGAGATTCGGTGCTTAAAGGCCATCTAAATAGAACTTTCAGCAGCTTTAACCAGTTGGCCCTGCTGTTGCAGCATTCGCGCCAAACTTGCGTCATCAGGATGGTCCCAGCCCAGGAGGTGCAGTAATCCATGGCTGGCCAGCCATTGCAGCTCTGTGGCGAGGCTGTGGCTCTGGCTCTCGGCCTGGCGCTGGGCGGTTTCGATGGAGATGATGATGTCGCCTAGGGGCAGGGGTTCGCCAGGGGGAAGCGGAGGCGCATCTACTTCTAGGGCGGCGAAGGATAGAACGTCTGTGGGCTGGTCTTTGTCGCGGTAGTCACGGTTGAGGGTTTGGACCTCGGCATCGGTGGTGAGCAGGAGGCTGATTTCGTATGCGGGTTCGGTGTCAGCATCGCGATCGCCAGCAAGCTCGGCTAGGTCGCCTGTCATTTGCTCCAGCCAGACGGTGAACAAGGATTCCCATTGCTCGTTGGAAATGGGGCCGTTAACGCTGTCTTGAACGGCAAGGTCGAGGGTGAAGCTGGAAGCGGTTTCTGCAACGGTCATGGTGCTAAAGAGCTATCGGTCTCTCTTGACTGGATCCTAGGCTTTGCCTGGGACGAGGCTGTTCAGCGGCTCCAGCCGCATGTCGTTGGATGCTAAAAACAGGCGGCTGGAGCCGCCCCATGAGGTGGACAGGACAGAGCCCTATCACCATGTAAGAGGGGGGGATGGTCTGGATAAGCCTAGGGCTTCGTTAGGTAAGCCAGGCCCACTAGGACCGCAAGCAGTCCCATAGAAGTCAAGGCGAAGTGCTTGAGTGACTTCGCACCTTTCGCCACCATGTTGCGCATGGCCAGTTTCACAAAGCTGGCAGGGGGCTCTTGGGCTTGACCCGCAGCAGATTCGACTGGCGTTTCAGTTTGAATCTCAGAGGCGTTCGCAGCTTCGGTGGTTTCAGACATGGATTGGAGATGGCGATGTGGATAGTCTGCCTTTAGGATAGCGCCGCCCCAGTTTGGAGCACAGTTCTAGGCCGTGATTCTTAGGCGGTGATTTGGTTTTCCTGGCGCAGGTAGCTCTGAATAAAGGCATCGAGGTCGCCGTTCATCACATCTTCAATCGCCGTGGTCTCCTCAGCAGTCCGCAGATCTTTCACCATTTGGTAGGGATGAAATACGTAGTTTCGGATCTGCTGCCCCCAGGCGGCTTCGACGATATCACCGCGAATCTCAGCAATCTCTTGAATGCGCTGTTCCTGGGCGATGACGAGGAGTTTGGCCTTGAGCAGGGCTAGGGCCTTTTCCTTGTTTTGTAGCTGCGATCGCTCCTGGGTACAGCGCACCGCCAGGCCCGTGGGCAGGTGGGTAATACGCACCGCCGTTTCCACCTTGTTGACGTTCTGGCCGCCCTTGCCGCCCGAACGAGTCGTGGTGATTTCTAAATCCTTGTCCGGGATATCTAGCTCCACGTCATGGTCGAGGATGGGCATCACCTCAACCCCCGCAAAGCTGGTCTGGCGCTTGCCGTTGGCATTGAAGGGTGAAATGCGCACGAGACGGTGGGTGCCTTTCTCTGACTTGAGGTAGCCAAAGGCATAGCGACCCTCAATTTCCAGGGTGACGGATTTAATCCCCGCTTCTTCTCCCTCGGAGACTTCTGCGGTGGTGATTTTAAAGCCCTGCTTCTCCGCCCAGCGGGTATACATGCGCAGGAGCATCTCGGTCCAGTCCTGGGCATCGGTGCCGCCCGCCCCGGCGTTGATGGAGAGCACGGCACCTTCTTTGTCGTAGGGGCCGGAGAGCAGCTGGCGCAGATCCCATTGCTCCAGTTCTTTGTCGAGGCTGGCTATAGTTTGTGATGCTTCTGCTAGGAGACTGGCATCGTCTTCTAGTTCAAGTAGCTCGACGATCGCCTGGGTGTCGTCCACCTGCTGCTGCCAGTCATTCATTTGCTGAACATTGGATTTCAGCTCATCCAGTTCCTTCAGCGTGGGTTGGGCCTGGGCGGGGTCATCCCAAAAGCCGGGCTGGGAAGCGACCTGCTCTAGGTCAGAAATTTTTGCAGTGAGGGCAGGAACGTCAAAGACACTCCTGGGCTTTGCCCAGGCGTTGCGACAGAAGATTGATTTCGCGTTTGATTTCTTGGACGTCCATCATGCAGTGCTAACTGAGCCAAATAGTAGACAGATCCCCATTGTACAGTTCCACATCGAGAGGTCTATGTATTAGCGGGCGCGGGGCTGTCCCAATGTCGTTATATACAGCACCGCTTCATCCTCAGGAATGCCCAGTACATCATTCACCTGGTCATCGAAGAAGCCCGCAATGCCGCTGACACCGAGCTGCAAACGAATTGCCGCCAGGTTCAAGCGCTGGCCCAGATGCCCCGCATCCAAATGGAGATAGCGATAGGCGCGATCTCCCCATTTCTCCACCGCCGCCCCCAAGTCCGCCGTGTGGAACACCACCGCCGCCGCATCCCGCCCCAGGTCTTGACCTAAACAAAGGTAATGCAGCTCCCGTCGGAAATTCTTAAAGCGAATCTGCCTTAGCTCCTGGGCCTTAGGCGCGTAGTAATAACAACCTGCATCCAGCCCCTTCACACCCGAGACCGCCACAAAGGTTTCGATGGAGGTTAAATCGAAGTAATCGGGGTCATCATCTAGGCCCTGGAGCAAATAGGCATCGGGCTGATAGGTGAAGTGAAGCAGAGCCTGAAGCTCTTCTAGGGTTAAGTCACCGCCGTTATAGGACCGGGTGGAGCGACGTTGGAGAATCGTCTCTCGCAAACCCGACAGGTCATTACCCCAATCAATCGGTTCGGACTTTAGAAGGACGCGATCGCAAAAGGGAAAGTTGTACTTATCCGCTACAACTTCTTCCACTGGCTCCACTGTCTGGGGAGCCGCCCCGGCAATGTTGGGCTCGCAGGTAAAGCCCGTGCCTTTGGGTAGCTTGCGCCAGTTGAGCGTGGCACCAAACTCCGCCGTGATTTGGCTGGCTTGGTGCAGAGCAGGCAATAGCTCGTCTTCATCCAGTGGCTCAAGATCTCGTCGGGCGGGGGAGGCTAGTGAGGTGGTGAGGTGGGGCAGGTTTTGGTCAGCGTCTAGGCGATCTGCGAGGGCAGCAATGGCGATCGCGCCCTCCTGTTCCCCATCCAAATACAGCAGCTCATTCACTGCCTCATCCACAAAACCACCAATCATATGAGGGCACAAATCCACCATGGCCGCAGCCAGCTCCAAGTTGCCCAATAGGTGCCCCGTATCCAGACAAATGCGGCGATAGGCTCTGGCCTGATAGCGCCAAGCGGAGCGTTCAAAAATTCCCGTCACCACTAGAGCTAAATGGGTGCCCTCCAAATTGGGATGCCACAAACAGGCCTCCCGCAACTGGGGCCAGCGATCCTCATCCCAAAACCTTACCAAGGTGTGGTTTTGGGGCTGGTAGCTGTAGAGCCCCGCTGGTAGACCTTGGCCATCCGACTGCCGACCACTGGAAACCAGGTAAATTTCCGCCGGATAAAGCCCCCCTGCCGAAGGAGCAGCCCGCAAATAAAGGGCCCCGCTAGGCGTTGAAATCTTTTGGGTCAGGCCATAGCTGCAAAGGAAGAACTGAGAGAGGCGGGCCAGAAAGCCGGGATCAGTAGAGTCTCCCTCTAATTCCGCAACAGCATCGCCGGACCTTTCTCCCACGCCGTTGATATAGGGCTTGAGATCCAGCGTTGCGCCAATCTGGTAGGTCTTAAACCCATCGGGCTGCTGGCTCCAATCTAGGCTGCGTCCCTGCTGGGCAATGGTGTCTGGATGGTACTTCGTGCGTTCGTGGTAATGCTGCGCTAGAGAAGGGGAAACGTCCGTCATGATGCGCGGCTAAAAGCCTGGAAAGAGCATTGTTGGGGTGAGCAGCATAACAGCGACCGGCAGCGAT
This sequence comes from uncultured Pseudanabaenaceae cyanobacterium, assembly GCA_937949725.1. Taxonomy (GTDB): domain Bacteria; phylum Cyanobacteriota; class Cyanobacteriia; order PCC-9006; family JAAUQQ01; genus JAAUQQ01. The sequence continues at coordinate 20,228 of CALECT010000071.1, read as the reverse complement.
GCCTCGGTTCGACCATTGGTGCTTCTACTATTATCCTGCGCTGATATCGCAGGGAGTTCAAGCCATAGGGGAAGTTTGTCCCCTGTCTCCCTGGCAGCTCTGGGCCTCCATTCTCCTACTGCCTTTTGACGCCACCAGCTGGGATTTTCTCAATGAAATATTGCAATTTAGACCCAAATTTCCTAGAAATCAGCTAAATCACCCAGTGAATTAGTTTCACTTATAGGCTCTATTAACAATCAAGACTCTCTCTAGGAAAGGATTTCAACTTGTTTAAAGGAGTAAAAGAAAACCTTAAGCCTCTGCTCAACAGGCTTAACATCCCGTTACATTGTGATGGCTCAATCAGTTCTGGGCTGGTTGTACATCTCACAATCCTACTCATAAGGTTTTAATTAGTCTTCTATGGAGAAACTGAGCAGCAAAGAGCTCTTACTTCGCTATAGCAACGGAACAAGAGATTTCTCCAAATTAGATCTAAAAGAAATATCACTGTTCGAGACCGTCCTGCGCGATGCAGATTTTTCTGGCTCCGATCTACGCAAGGCATACCTTCCCTACAGTCAGCTCAACGAAGCCACCTTCTATCGAGCTGACCTTACAGGGGCTGATTTGGCGGGCGCTCAGCTCTACCGAGCTAACTTCGTCGTGACCAACCTCTCCCAAGTCAATTTGCAGCGGGCCAACCTGCGCCATGCTGACCTCAGCGGTGCTGATCTATCGGGGGCCGTATTGCACAATGCCGATCTGCGAGAGGCTGATTTGAGTGGGGCCAATCTAACGGGGGCGACCATCACGGGGGTTGAAGCCAATGGTGCCAACTTTGCCGGGGCGATTTTGTCCCGCTGCACCTTTTTTCGATCCACGGGGGTTGACCTCAGCCACAGCCAGTGGGATGACACCGTGATTCAACCCGATGGTTATCGGGGGAAGCCAACCAAATAATTGCAGGTTCTAAGCAGCGCAGGCCAGCATAACTAGTGCATTCACGATCGCCGCTGCCACCGTCGAGCCCCCCTTCCGACCTTCAACAAGAATTTGAGGGACTGAGCGGTCTGCGATCGCTTCCTTAGACTCCACCACCGAAACAAATCCCACTGGAGCCGCAATCACTAGGGCAGGCTCGGCCTGTCCCGCTCGAATCTGCTCTGCCAGCGTTAACAGAGCAGTGGGCGCGTTGCCAATGACGTAAATGGCTTTGGGGTGTTGAGCGATGCAGGCGGCCATACCTCGGGCGCTGCGGGTCTGACCTGCCTTCGCAGCAGGTGCAGCATCTTCCGCAGAGACCGAAGCTGCTGGATGGCTAATGGCGCTAACGATGGGATTGCCGAAGGTTTGCCCCAGGAGACCTCGAATTCCCTGCTGCACCATCGTTACGTCCACCACGATGGGGCGCTGCTCAGTTAGGGCCGTGATGCCTGCGGCGATCGCTCCTTCACCGAACTGGAGGCGATCGCGATAGTCAAAGTCCGCCGTGGTGTGAATCACCCGGCGAATAATGGCATATTCCGCTGGGTCAATCTGGTGCGGACCAAATTCGCGATCAATGATTGCGAAGCTCTCAGCTGTAATCGGATGGAGCGGCGGGGTGGAAACGGAACCCATCAAATTAATCTCAATCCAAACATGAAGGTCAGCGTTGAGGAACGCGAATGTCATTGAACCCAAACTTAGGCTAGGGTCGGCTTCTCCCGCCTTCCCTCCCATTTGCCTGCAACCCAGACAAGGGCAGGACAATTCGGTCCCTACAAGGCGATTCTGAACAGAACAAATTCAGGATTCTTCCTAAAATTCCAACACTGGCCAGCCGGGAGAACGCTGGTAAGCCGTCATGTCATTGAATTGACGTAGCTCCGCCCGTTGCACAACAAATTCAGGCAAAGCCGTGACATCTGATTGATTGAGCTCCACCAACCGTTGGGCCAAGGCTGATGTATCTAGGCCATCCCCCACTTGGCCAAAATAGCCCAAGGTAATGTGAGCGGTGAAATTGTATTGCTGTTCAACGCCCAGGGCTAAGAGGCCGGGCTGCTGATAGAGCGATCGCCGCAGCAACCGAACCCGCTCATAGGTCGCCTCTGTTTCCGGCACCAAGCAGATGCCCAACGCCCGAGCCATGACCATGTATCCCACAGCCTGGAAGCGAATAGGGGCGCTTTGGTTATGGGGCATCTCCTGAAAAACTTGACCGATTTCCTGGGAAAGCTTGGTCTCAAAGCCTTCAATGGACTGGGCTTGGGTATAGTTCTCCGCCCACAATAAGTCTGCCAGGGTGAGATGTAGGCTCTCAGCAGGCAAAGGAATGAAGAAATTTTCAGGTAGGTCCAGCGCTAGTTTGACCTGCACTCCATGGAGCTGTTCATAAAAGCCCCTGTTGACTGGGTCTTCGCCGCTGGGAGGGGCAATGATGGAACAGCCTGGAAATGGCACCGCAGCCCAATTCTCCCCTCTGCGTTCGTATTTAGGGGAGGAATGGATAATCGGTAGTTGTTGCTCGTATTGCGACCGTTGGGTCAGGCCAACAACTCGATTGACGTAGGGCTGAAATTGATCGTCCAAGCTGACTGTATTCCGGACCGGACCGCATGGAGCTATGCCTGGTACATAGGGGCGGCGGCCGGAACTCCGATAGATGAGGAAAGCGTACTGACATGATTTTACTCTGACCAGAGCAGCTTTGCGTCTGCGAAAAGCTGTGAAGGGAAAAGGGGGGGATAGGCAAGCTCCTGCGGAAATATCGAGCGGGATCATGGCTTGCTGCAAAATTCAGGCCAACTCTTTCTTTCCTTGATTCGTTGTTTATTGCCTCGTCCAAGAATTAGGCTAGTCGTAAATCAAAGCGCCAATGCGTCTTGGCAAGGGCTCAATGCTGCATTGCCTCTGCCCCTAAATCAAACATGGTTATCTACCTATTTTGGGGTGATGACGACTTCGCTCTCACCAAGGCCGTCACAGCCCTCAAAGACAAAAGCCTCGATGCCAACTGGGCTAGCTTTAACTTCGAGCGCATCAATGCTGAGCAGCCCGAGGGAGCGCTAGCGGCGCTGACCCAGGCGATGACTCCCCCCTTTGGTATGGGGAAGCGCTTCATCTGGCTCGTGGAGCCGCCCTTTCTTCAACAAGCCTCAGATTCTGTGACTCAGGAGCTGGAGCGCACATTGCCCCAGCTTTTAGAAAGTTCCGTTGTGGTGATCACGGGCAAGAAAAAGCCCAATGGTCGCCTCAAGTCCACGAAACTGCTGCAAAAGCATGCCGAGGTTAAGGAATTCTCCGCCATTCCCCCTTGGAAAACGGATCAAATTACCGATAAAGTCCGCCAAGCTGCCAAGGAAGTGGGGGTTCGCCTCACCCGTGCCAGCGGCGAATTCCTCGTGGAGGCTGTGGGCAATAACACCCGCCAGCTCTACAACGAGCTGGAAAAGCTCAGGTTGTTCGGCAATGGAACGGTCAACGATGGCCAGACCGAGGCTGAGCCCCTGGATCTGGAGACCGTAGCGGGGCTGATCACCACTAGCACCCAGAGCAGCCTGCAATTGGCCAGTGCCATTCGCATGGGGGATACAGGCAAGGCCCTAGAGCTCGTCGCAGATCTGTTGGGGCGCAATGAACCGGCTCTGCGTATTGTGGCGACTCTGGTGGGGCAGTTCCGCACTTGGCTGTGGGTGAGGGTTATGACTGAAGCGGGGGAGCGAGATGAGAAGGCGATCGCCCAGGCTGCTGGAATTGGTAATCCTAAGCGAATCTACTTCCTCCGCCAGGAAATCCACGGCCTCTCCCAGCCCCAGCTCCTCCAAGCCATGCCGGTGCTCCTCAGCTTGGAGTCTGAAATCAAGATCGGTCGCAACCCAGAAGCCACCTTGCAAACCAAAGTGATTGAGCTCTGTCAGATTTGCCGGGGCCGTCGCTAATATCTTGTCTTTTGCCAGACACAAAGAAAAAGCGAAGAAACAATGGGGGAGCCCTCGTCGTCCTACAATCTCTCAAGCAATGTGTCTTCTACGACATAGTGCCTAGCGAGATCCCTGACTCAAATCTCCCTTAACCTAGGCCCATGGTTGCCCCAGAGCCATGACCTCCCAAATCCCGTGGGTCATGAACCCATAGGCCTTTTGGCGGGGGATTGGGCTATCTTAGGCCCAGTTAAAATTTTGCCTGAAGCATTACTCGGGCACTTCAAGCCGTCTGAGTAGTCTTAAAAAGGGTGTGGTTGTTCCTTCTGCCTATCTGATGTCAACATGATGAATTCTTTGATCTCCCAGAACCGTCGTAATTCCTTGCTGTCCAGAAGGCAATCTGCTTCTCGCTGGCTTCTCGCCAGTGTCATGGCTGGCGCTGGTCTGTTGTCTGGGGTTGCCCCGGGTTGGCAAGCCGGTCAGTTGGACCTTTCCTCCCAGGCAATGGCCCAGTCCAAGAAGCCTGTCACCGCAGAGCATGTGGCAAATTTTGTGCGAGCGGCTATGGCCATGGAGCCCAAGCGTAAGCAGGCCGTTCAGGAAATTCAGACCGCAATGGGAGCTGTGCCTGCCATTCGCTGCGATAACCGGGATAGTTTTAATGAGCTGGACCCTGCTGTGCGGGGCATCGCCATTAACTATTGCAATGAGTCCAAGCGCATTGTGGAATCCAGCGGCTTGAGCGTGGAACGCTTCAACGAGATTCTCATGGCTCAAAAGTCAGACCAAGCGTTGCGCGATCGCATCCAAGGCGAAATCTGCCGCGTGGATAGCAACCTCTGCCGCAAGAAATAGCAATCGATCAGCAACCAGTCATCAAAAGCTGGGATGTTACGACTTAAAGCCTCTCGGGAAAGCCTCTTCATGGGCCAACCTGGGAGGCTTTTGGCTATTTCTAGGTCTGCTGCAACATCTGGCTGGTTCGTGAAGGAGCTTTCTTGCTCTGATAAGGTTTAAAGCTCACTCCCTTAGCAGTCAGCTCCCCCCACTGAGCTGCAATTCTTTAGGGGAGATGGCTTTGGTCGCTGACCCCCTTCTCAGGTCAAAAAACCGAGCCAACTTGCAAAAACAGGATTCAAGGCTCAGGACGGGCAAGGACGACTCCCATGGCGCTGGTGGTTCAAAAGTACGGCGGCACATCCGTCGGCTCAACGGAAAGAATTCGCACCGTCGCCCAGCGCGTGGCTAAAACCGCCGCCGAGGGCAACCAAGTGGTCGTGGTCGTTTCTGCCATGGGCAAGAGCACCGACACCCTGGTTGGCCTGGCCGCCGACATCACAGATAATCCCAACCAGCGGGAGATGGACATGCTCCTTTCCACAGGGGAACAGGTCTCTATTTCTCTGCTCACGATGGCCCTCCAGGCCCTGGGCCAGCCCGCCCGCTCCATGACCGGAGCCCAGGTGGGCATTGTCACCGAAGCTCACCACACCCGCGCCCGAATTCTTTCGATCAAGCCGGATCGCCTGCGTAAAGCGTTAGACCAGGGAGAAGTGGTCGTCGTTGCAGGCTTCCAGGGCATGAGCACCCCTGCACCGGGCAATGACGATTTTGAAATTACCACCCTGGGCCGAGGCGGTTCCGATACCTCCGCCGTGGCGCTGGCTGCTGCCCTGGGAGCGGACCATTGCGAGATTTGCACCGATGTCCCGGGCATTCTCACAACCGACCCTCGCTTAGTGCCCGAGGCCTCCCAGATGGAGGAGGTGACCTGTGACGAAATGCTTGAATTGGCCAGCTTAGGGGCCAGCGTTCTCCATCCCCGTGCCGTAGAAATTGCTCGCAACTACGGCATTCCCGTAGTGGTTCGCTCCAGTTGGACCGACCAGCCCGGCACCTGGGTGCGCTCTCGCCCCGCCGGTCCTCGCTCCCTGGAGGGCATGGAAATTGCTCGGCCTGTAGACGGGGTAGAGCTGGACCTCAATCAGGCTAAGGTGAGTCTTCTCCAAGTGCCCGACCGTCCCGGCGTGGCAGCGACCCTGTTTGGCGCGATCGCTCAAAAACAGCTCCCCGTGGACCTGATCATCCAGTCCATCTACGAAGGCAATAGCAACGACATCGCCTTCACGGTTAAGCAGGCGGACCTGGACTTGGCACAAAGCACCGCAGGCGAGATTTATCAGTCGCTTTGTGATGCCGCCAATAGCGCTCTACCGGCTGAGGGCATTGTCACCGATGGGGCGATCGCCAAGGTGAGTATTTCCGGTGCAGGCATGATTGGTCGCCCCGGCGTGGCCGCCCAGATGTTCCAGTCCCTATCTGATGCCGGGGTCAATATCCAAATGATCTCCACCTCGGAGGTGAAAGTGAGCTGCCTAGTGGATGCGGACCAGAGCGATCGCGCCATCGCCGCCCTCTGCAAAACGTTTGAAATCCACAGTTCTTCTCTGGCTCCCCTCAAGCCTGCGGGTTCACAAACGCCTCCTCCCGTGCGAGGTGTTGCCCTGGATCGAGAGCAAGCCCAGCTCGCCATTCGCCATGTGCCGGATCGCCCCGGCATGGCTGCCCGCATCTTCACCTTGCTGGCTGAGGCCCAGGTCAGTGTGGACATGATCATCCAGTCCCAGCGCTGTCGCCGGGTTAATGGCATCGACACCCGCGATATCGCTTTTACCGTGGCTCGGGACGATGCCGATCGTGCCCAAGCCGCCCTGGCAGATATCGTGGAGAAAATGGGCTGTGCTGCGTTGGAAATCAACCGCACCGTCACGAAAGTGAGCGTCGTTGGTGCTGGTATGGTGGCAGCTTCTGGCGTTGCAGCTCGGATGTTTGATGCCCTAGCCAGCGCCAAGATTAATATTCAGATGATTGCCACTTCGGAAATAAAGATTAGCTGTCTTGTGGATGAGAATCTGGCCATTGAGGCTTTGCAGGCCGTTCACCAGGCTTTTGCCCTAGAGGGAACGGAGGTGGTTGAGGTTCCTAAAGGTGCATAGTGCAGGCATCTAGGCACTCAACGAAGATAGGGACTGTAGTTAAAAATCAATGGGCGAACTAAAAAGGCAGAGGCTAAACAGCCTCTGCCTTTTCGATGCAGCCTTGCAAAGCTGCGATCGCTGCAAAATCCTAATTGCTTAGCCAGCCACAACAGGGAAGATTCCGCCCAACACCTTAAACAAGATGGAGTTGAGAACGCCCAGCAACAGCGCTCCAAACACAGCGCTCCAGATGCTGCGGAGGCGGAAGCCTTCGACCAATTTGGCCGTCAAGCCAAACACAACGATATTGATCAAAATCAGGATTGGGAAAAACAAATATTCCAAGGGACCTGCGGTCAAAATTGCCTTCAAGGGATAAGCCAAAGCATTCAGAACACCGAAAACTAATGCAGAGACCAAAGCTTTACCTGCACTATCAATTTCTACGCCCAAAGGCAATTTGGAAATGATGAATAGCGCGATCGCAGTTACCACGAGCGTCACAACAAAACCGATGATGAAACCCATTATTCAATCCTATGGAAACCTTAGATTCAAGCGCAAAGGCTAACCCTATTTCCCTGAATGCATTGCATCAAGCTCTGCTCAGAGTCCTGAGATAACCCATTGCTATTAGGCGTAAAGATATCGGCAATTCCTAACAAATCCTAATTTCGCTCCATAATTTTCATAATTTCAATGCTGATTAGACTATTTGATACTAAAAGAAAAGAAAATACCACTTAGATGGGTGATTTTTACTACCTGCCGGGATGGATTCTCCAGTTCACTCAAAGCATCCCCAGTCAATTGCAAAAAATCCTATCTATAGCTGCGTAGTCTCTAGCTGAATAGTCTCTCCTGTCTAGGATGGCCATTTTGTCCTTCTTGCAAAGTCTTTGGGGAAACCTAGGGCAGAGGCAATCTTTATGCCTCGTTCCACACTGCAGTTGTGAGTGAAGAGCGCCGTGAAATTGAGTGCCACCCAATTCAAAGGTTTGCTCCAGGTTAGAAGCAGCCGTCGTGATGCTGCGCTATGTCGATTTAGGCGGATTGGGTTGCTATTCCTAGCCATCCTCTCTTTTTGCTTCGCCAGCTTGGCTTTACCTGCCATGGCGACTTACCGTCACAGCAGCATTCGCCCGGCAGTCTCCCTGGGTAGAACGACCTCTGGCGAGGCCCTGCCCTACTCTCCTCAACTGGGACTTAAATTGGCGCTGACCCAGCCTACGGAAGCACTCATTGCCCAGGCGACCCCCCAGCCCAATTCAGTCCCCGCCTTACGTCAAGCCCAGGCTCTCAATGCTGAGGCCAGTCATTTGTTCCGCCGAGGTAATGCCGAAGCTGCCTTGCTGATGTGGCGAGATGCCCAGGAAAAATACCAGAAAGCCAATGACCAGCGCGGGGTTCTAGGCAGCCAAATCAATCAAGCCCAGGCCTTGCAAACTGTCGGTCTCTACAATCGAGCCCGTAACCTGATGGTGGCGTTGAGAACTCAGATTGAAGCCCAAGCAGACCTCGAAATTAAAGTTCTAGGGTTTCAGAGCTTAGGGAGTATTTTCCAAGCAACTGGTTACCTCGCCGACTCTCAAGAAGCCCTAGAAAAGAGCCTGAGCATTGCCCAGCAAAATCAGCTGGACAGCAGTGCAACCCGCATTACTTTGGGCAATACCCTACGAGCCCTGAAGCAACCAGAAGCGGCGCTAGAGCAGTACCGTCTGGCTGCCACAACGGGCGATCGCCTAGTCAGCCTTGAGGCCCAACTCAACCAGCTCAGTCTCCATGTTGACCAGCAGCATTGGGCAACGGCGCGCTCCCTGCTAGGAACGATTAGTCGGCAATTCCAGGCGTTGCCTCCCAGCCGTCGCGCTATTTACGGTCGGGTCAATTTAGCCTCTAGCCTCATGCAGATGCTGGAGCAACAGGGACAGTTATCCATGGCTGCGGTCACGGAGCCCGTTCAGTTGTCGCGTCTCAAGGCAAGTCGCAAAGCTGCGGGAAAGTCCACATTGATTGCTGATGCCAATCGACTGAGCACCGCTCGGGGCGTGGCAGAGCAATTGGCGATCGCTGTAGATCAATCCCGCCAAATCAAAGATTCCCGCGCCGAATCCTATGCCCTCGGTGAGCTAGGAACGCTCTATGAGCAAACTGGCCAATGGGATGACGCGGCACAACTCACCCGCCAGGCCCTGCGTCTCGCTCAAACGAACCATGCCCCCGACATTTCCTATCGCTGGCAGTGGCAAATGGGCCGCATCACAACAAAATCAGGTAGCAAGGACTCATCTCTGAGCAAGGCGCAGCGCCAAGATGCCATCATTTCCTATCGAGACGCCGTCACCACCCTACGTTCCATTCGCGGTGACCTCGTCGCCACGAACCCCGAAATTCAGTTCTCCTTCCAGGAAAGCGTTGAGCCGGTTTATCGGCAACTGATGTCCCTGCTGATTCAGCCGGACTCAGACCAAGCCATGCTAACCGAAGCCCGCGATGCCATTGAGGAACTCCAGCTTGCAGAATTGGAAAACTTCTTCCGCTCCGCTTGCCTTGACGTCACAAGCCAAAAGATCGATGCGATTGACCGCAATGCAGCGGTGTTTTATCCGATTATTCTGAGCGATCGCCTCGAAGTTCTCGTCTCTATCCCTGGCAAGCCCATGAGCCACCACAGCGTGGCCATCACCCCGGAGGAAATGAACAGCGTTCTAGAAGATTGGCTTCAATCCCTCACCCCCGTTGCCTCAAATCGTCGCCAGCTTGAACTATCAGGCAAACTCTATAACTGGCTCATCCGCCCTGCGGCAGCTCAGCTTCAGGAGCAGGAAATCAAAACCTTGGTTTTTGTCCCAGATGGTCCCCTGCGCAACCTGCCCATGGCTGCTCTCCATGACGGCACCCAATATTTGGTGGAAAACTATCAAGTTGCCCTCACCCCTGGTCTCCAGCTACTGGAACCGAAAACCCTGGGCCAAGAACAGCTACAAGCCCTAAGCGTAGGTCTGACGGAGGCTCGCCAAGGCTTCTCAGCCTTGCCCGGGGTCCAGCAGGAAATTGATCAAATCCAGGCTAACGTACCATCCAAGATCTTCCTGGATTCAGAGTTTACCAAGGCCAATCTCCAGCGCCAGCTCCAGGACAGTAGCTATCCCATTGTCCACTTGGCGACCCATGGCCAGTTCAGCTCGGACCCTGAGCAGACCTTTCTCCTAACCTGGGATGAACAAATCAAGGTGCGGGACATTCGGGCGCTGCTCAAGAGCCGTAGGGATAGTCGGACCAAGCCTATTGAACTCCTCGTCCTCAGTGCCTGCCAGACCGCAGCAGGAGATAACCAAGCGGCCTTAGGCCTAGCGGGTCTGGCGGTACAGTCCGGTGCTCGCAGTACCCTCGCGACCCTATGGTCCGTCAACGATCGCTCCACTGCATTGCTAATGACCGAGCTTTACCAAGACCTGGCTTCTTCAGACAAGGTTTCTCGGGGTGAATCCCTCCGCCAAGCTCAGCTTGCTCTCCTAAAGAGTGATAAATATAGTCACCCGTTCTACTGGTCTACTTTTGTTTTGGTGGGGAACTGGCTGTAAATTCACCGAATTTCAAGGCACTATATTCAGCACTGACGGACAAACAAAGGAGACTCACTCCTTGGGCTATTCTCAGCTTCTAATGCTTCAGTTCTGCAACAAAAAGGTCCGCCAAATGGCGGACCTTTTTGTTGCAGAAGCAAGCAATCTAATCCCTGTAATTTCCACCATGGGAATACGGGCTTTCGTCTCAATTCAAAGCCTCTATAAAGCGTAGTTTTCGGGATTTTATCCCTAAGGAGCTAAACCATACTCAATAGGAGTCTTAGTGAATTCAGTCGCGGTTCTAAAGTGGGCTCGGCTGAGTCTTGTGATGTCATGATCGGAGCGAATTAAATTACTCCTCTCCCAAGATCGATCTTCTATTTCAACGGATAGAGATCAGTCAGAAGAAAGTGATACTTGTAACTCCTATGGCTCTTGCAAGGCTTGTATGGAAATAAAAATCGAGAAATTTCTGCTTTTTGAGCCAGCTCTAGTGATGGCATAAATCTACTGATTTAGCCTTAGCTAATCCTTCTTTCTTCTAGCAGAATTACCTAGGAGAGTAGGGGCTAGTACTGCCGTAAATCGGGAGTCCTCCATTGAATCTACACCTTGTGAACCTTTGCTGATTCTTGCCATGTCTAAATTGAAGTCCATCAGTTACGCATTATTAGCACTCATCCTTCTGGGGACGGCAGGTGCAGGGGAAATGCTCCAGCCCCAGAGCGTAACGGCCCAAACCCAACCAGCCTCCCAAAAAGCTAAGTTTAATGGCTTCTTTGCCCCCAAAGGCCGGGCTATGCCAAAAGATTCCGAAGGAGGAGCCTCTCGCGGTCGCTGCCTGCAAAACCGCACAGGCATCCAGGAGACAGTGACCCTTCTTACCCCCCAAGGCAACAGCGGCCTAACCGCATCAGCCCGTCCTACCTTCATGGCAAATATCGACCAAACCTCTGCCAATCAAGTCTTTTTTAGCCTCAAGAATGAGGATGAAAGCTACTTCTTTGAAATGACCATGAGCTTACCCAGTAGCGAGAGTAATTTGGTGAAATTCACCTTGCCCGACAATGCTCCCCCACTGGAAATGGGAGAACAGTATCGTTGGTCAGTTGCGGTTATTTGCGGCAGCAAGCTAGGCCCAGATAGCCCTTGGGCTTCTGGTTGGGTGGAGCGAGTTGAGGCTGTAGATCAGGAAGCTGTGGCAGCACTTCAGCCCCTGGAACAGGCCTCATACTATGGCAAAGCGGGCCTCTGGTATGACACAGTGGCAGTCCTCGCAAGCCATCGCGAAAACGAGGGTATCAACGCCGATTCAGCCTGGGGTCAGCTCCTCACTGAGGGCGGTATCAAGGTGGATATTAAGTAGGGCGCGACTCAACTACGAGCAATAATGGGGCCTGCAGCAGGGTTCACCATTCCAAAACCAGGCCTTTGTTAATCCATCGACTTCATTGAAGGTTAGCCCGTCGCACAGTCTTGCGGCGGGCTTTATGCTTCCTGTTTTACGCTGTGACTCGTTACTCCCAGGGATTTCAAGGGAACAAATAGTACAAGTCGTTACAACGCGCATTCCAACAAATTGGGGTCACTTAAGTCCAAGCTATCTCCTGCTTTGAGAGCGTGACTTATACAGCAGTCACGAGAAAGCAGCAGGAGCCGAACACCCAGCGATAAACCATGTCTCTATTGTGCAGGCTCGGTGAGTCGCTTCCATTCTGGGCATCTTCCTTCCTCCACTATGCAGGCAATTTCTCAAAGTATTAAGGCTGGTCTGCGTCACTGTCAGAGCAAGTTTGTCCAACAATCCTCTTCTGGAATTGCAGTCACCCTAGGTCTCACGGGAACGGTCATGGCTATCAATAGCTTTGGCTGGTTACAACTGTTGGAATTTCAAGCATTTGACCTCTTCACGAGGCACCAGCCTGCTGTTGAGAAAGATGCTCGGATTGTCGTTTTAGAAGTCGCAGAACAAGATATTTCAGCTTTGGGTCGCTGGCCAATTGCCGATGAGAAGCTAGCAGAACTTCTGGAGAACATTAATGGTTATGAGCCCAGAGCCGTAGGCCTGGATCTCTATCGTGATGTGGAAGTCCCCCCTGGATTAAATCGTTTGACCAAGGCCTATGAAGCAATGCCAACTCTGGTGGGCGTGGAGAAGGCTGTGGGTCAAACCGTGCCACCCTCTCCTATTCTGAAATCCCTCGGCCAAGTTGGTCTCGCAGATCTCGTGCTCGATCCCGATAACAGAGTCCGCCGCAGCCTCATTTCTGTCCAGGCCAGCCCAGACGAGGTGAAGTTGGGCATGTCCACCACCCTTGCCCTCCATTACCTTGCTGAAGAAGGTATTGGGCCAGAAATGCTTGAGGATGGCTCCGGGACAATTCGCTTGGGCCAGTCAACGTTTGATGCCTTGGGCGATCGCAGTGGTGGCTACCAGGGCATCGACAGTGGTGGCTACCAGATGATGCTCAACTATCGCGGAGGTAAGGGCGGGGGCCGCGAGGTTTTTCCGACTTACTCGGTCATGGATGTGCTCAACGGTACGCTGCCCAAAGAAGCCCTCGCGGATCGCGTGGTATTGGTCGGCGTCACCGCACCGAGCCTCAACGATGCCTTCATTACGCCCTACAACACTAGCTTTTCCAATAGCCGTCGCAATATGCCGGGGGTGTTTATCCATGCTCACCTCACCCGCCAAATGCTCACGGCGGCGCTGGAGGGAGAGGGCCTCTTAGGCTATTGGTCCGAGCCTTGGGAATATGCCTGGATTGGGCTGTGGGCGATCGCGGCGGCGGTGAGCTCCTGGCGGCTGCTGCAATCGGACAAGCTGCGTAAGCTTATTCCTCCAGGTTGGCTGGTTTTCGGCGGTACCGTCACGATGGGCGGTGCCCTGGTGCTGAGTGGTTATGGTCTGTTTAATCTGGGGTGGTGGGTGCCGGTGGGTGCTCCCCTGGTGGCAATAGTGACCCTGTCAGTCGCGATGGTCGCTTACCACAACCAGGTTTTAGAGCGCTTAGCTTTGGTTGACGAACTCACCCAGGTGGCGAACCGTCGTCAATTTGACCGGGTGCTGCGTCAAAAGATTCAGCAGCAGAAGCATGTGTCTCTGATTCTTTGCGACATCGACTATTTCAAGCCCTATAACGACACCTATGGCCACCAGGCTGGAGATGCCTGCCTTACTCAGGTGGCCCGCGCCATCCGCCAAGCAGTGCGTCGAGTTGATGTTGTGGCGCGCTACGGTGGTGAAGAATTTGCGGTCATTTTGCCTAACACTCACCCGGAGCTCGCTGAAGAAATTGGTGAGCGCGTGCGGGCTAAGGTGGAGTCCTTGGGGCTGGAGCATAGTGGCTCTCAAGTGGGTCCCCATGTGACCCTGAGCTGCGGTGTGACTACGATTCACGAAGGGCACCTTGCCTCGGCGGCGGCCTTACAGCTAGCAGATAAGGCACTCTATCTGGCTAAGAATCAGGGCAGAAATTGTGTGGTGCTCTGTCTAGATGGGGGGAGTGAAGGGACTGCTGAAGCAATTCCGGTTTAGCTCAGCTTAGGTAATCCTTTGGAAGGAGAGTTTGGAGTATATTTCCAATCCTTAGGTTGGGCTAAATGTGAACTCTCATCACCTTCCTTCAAGAACCTTCCTGAAAGTCATGCCCAGCCCAAACAGTTGGATATGATGAAGCTATAAAACAATCGGAAACCAAAGGATTAAGCCCTGGGCATAGCGCTGGAGCCAATCTGGATTCCGCTCAGGTGCAATTAAAGCCAGGTGCAACAACAGTCATGAAAGTCACCGATGCAGTCGTGCTTCAGGCCTTTGTAGTCACGGTTTCACGGATGGACAGCGTCCTGCCTTCGGACCTGCGTCAAACGGCCCAGCGCATTGGGGCGGCGTTGTCTTCCCAGGTGACTCAAGCGCTAGCAGAAATCCAAGAGCTGGTGACCCACAACGATTGCATCAAGGATCGCTATGCGTTGGCCCACCGTCAGCTGAAGCCCAGCATAGGCACTGAGGCTGAGGTGCCGGAGCCTCTGGAACAGGCGCTAGAGGGGGCAGCGACGGAGATTTTGACGGCGGCGGATGTAAAGGCCAAGGCTGGGGAAATGGCAAAACGCTTGGCTCACCATGTGGAGTTTGGACCTTTTGTGGCAGCGCTGGAGGAGGCAGTGGCGGTGATGGATCACCAGGCGATCGCGATCCTCCATGCCTTAGAAAAGCGCCCCCTCCCTGCAGAGGCCCTGACTGAAACGGTGAAGCTCCCCCTGGACTATTTGATGGAAATCCTGCAACATCTCCACCAGCGAGGTTATATTGACCGCGCCAGTGCAGGGGTGCTCCAGGTGATTTTCCCTAAGATTTGGGGCAGCGACCGGGAGGCGATTTCAGCCCAGACCTATCTGACGGTTACGGCCCAGGGGCGTTTGGCGTTGCATCGCATTGTTTCGCCTAAGGCAAGAGCTGCGTCATCGCTGAGCTATCGGAAATATTAGGGTTTAAACGTTCATTTCAGCGTGGGGAAAGGGTTTGATTTGGTTTCAAGCTTGGTGGCCTTGGTTGGCGATCGCCGCAACACCAGGCTTCATCAATCTAATGGTTGCATTTCAGGAGCTGGATGAAGAATGCCGGTTCTTGCCATTTTTTGAACCTTATAAAAACCCTGGTGTTTGGCTGTGGGCCGTGTTCCAGTTGCTGCTGCCCATGGCGCTATTTTGGATGATTGCTTCATTGAGTAATAAACCCACCAATTACCTGGAGCTAGTGATTGAAGCGTTGCTATTTGGCTTTGGCTTTGTGGCTCTGCTTAACTCGCGAACGGAGATTGGCTCGCGGGTGTATGACCTCAAGAATATCTACATCATTGTGGTGGGCGTGGCTTACCAAATGATTGCTCGTAACCAGACGAGTCGCACGGCTCAGTTTTGGACGGATGTGGAGGCGGGGCTACAGGAAAGTGCTGATTTGACACCTGGCTTTCGTTTTTTGGAGAACTACTTTGCGAGCGATATTTCTGTGCCGCTGGAGGAGAAGGAGGCGTTTCAAACGCGGATTTTAGATGCACAGACGGCATCGGTGGGGCAGCGCATTCGGGGGGCAAAGAATTTACTGCGGGATGTGCGGCGGCGGGACTTGCCGGAGGCGTTGCGACGGTTTGGCAGTAGCTCGGCAGTACTGAAGCAATATTTTGGGCAGCGGGTATAGAGCTTTTACTCCAAAGGATCACCGCCAAACTCTAGATGTTGGGTCGCTCCAGACTGCTCGGGTTTCCATCCTGCTTGGAGACCTGGAGCAATACGCCAAGGGGTGACAGTTATGCTATGTTCCTCTAGCCAATTATCAGATCTAGGTGCAGGAAAGCTGACGATGAGTGTTGAACTAGGCTGCTCGGCTAGTTCTATGGCAACTGTTAGAGGACTTTCGCAAAGTCCCTGAGAATAACTTAGATTACGACGAATCATCCAACGATATTCAACATCATCGAAAACGATTATTCGAGAGTTGTTTTGTAATGGCCATTGTTCTATTGGCTTAGAGCAATGCCTCGATAGAGTTTGGCGCTCGCGATTTTCAGCCCCATAATCTCTAGCCCCTCAGATCACCCAGAAAACAAGAAATCATGGTTATTCCTCCATCTTTTATCCAAGCTGGCGAGGATAACATTCTATGTATTTTTCATCTTGGGCGATGAGGAAATATTCTGCTGAGCTTTGAATAATAATGTAGTTCTATTTTTTCGGGTTACCCTGTCATGGGTAGTGAATAGCAGAGTAACCCTATTAAGTTCGCTATTTCTTGGCCTCTGTCCCCTTAACTACAGCTCTTAGATTTGGAGAGTAGAATAACGCATCTGCCCAAGACAGCTCTCCATGTTCATCTGTAACTGCTCCATAAAAATTGTAAAAGCTGTAGCCATAGCCTTCTAAGAAGCTGGCAACATCATGATAAAGCGGATTATCCTTGTAGTGTTCAATGAACTCAACCTCACAGTAAATCAAGGATATAGCTTTAGCTTGAAGAAGCTGAGTTGCCCCCTTTAAAGCATTCAGTTCTCCACCTTGAATATCCAGTTTTAGCAAGTCAATCGAAGCGACATCATTCTGTGCACAATACTCATCCAGAGTTGTTGTTTGAACGGTAATTGTCTCCTTCGTATCTCGAAAGAAGTCATCCGAAGTCTCTGTTGATTCAGAAGCTAACAAAGAATTCGTCGTTTCAATATTATTCGAATAAAAAGTCGCCTCGCCAACTACATTCGACATTGCGAACTGCTGAGCCTGCACTGAACCATTATCAGCAAAAGCATTTTGAAGCTGGTCAAAACTAGAAGGGAAGGGTTCAAAAGCATGGACAGTAGCATCTGGGAAGACACTCAGATGCGCCTTGACTGTCTTACCAACCCAAGCTCCAACATCAAAAATTACAGGCGATTTAGGGTTTCTTAATAATCGCTTCTCAATCTCATAAACATTATCTTCAGTTTTGACAGGATTGTGGCGGGAGATTTGCCATCCAAACCGATGCAACAACAATTGCAACCTATATTTTGCTTGGTGAATGAGGAGTTTTTTATTCATCGAATAACTATATATTTTAGTATATTTTTACACTTATATCTGACAATAGAGATTATGGCGGAATCTGTAGACTGTCAAGCATTACTACAGGTAGTTTAGAGAAAGCTCACAGTGGCCTGAAGTATGAAACTGTTTCTTAAAGACAGATTATAGTTTCCCCAGCCCTAGAGTCTTTGGAACGAACCTAGAAAGTAGGTCATAGAATAGGCATCCTTATCCAAATCTGAAGCTTGGGTTTGAACTTCAATTCCATCCTAATCATGGAATGCCTGCAAAATCATGGTTACAGCCACACCACTGCATACCGTGAAAGCAAGCAGCACAGTTTTTACATCTTTATGTACCTGGAAGCGACATTTTATCCTTAGCGCTCAAAGCATATTCTCCCCAGAACTATATTCGAGTTTATAAAAGTAACAGACTAGAGCGACCAGTTACTTGTTGGACTTTGCATACCATTAGACGAAAGATTGCTGGTTAAAGTTATCCTCTAGCAAACGTGGTGAAATCACCCTGATTCTTCCAGATTCCGAGGTAGCTGTGGTCATCGCTACCGCCCGCAATAGGCTACAGAAGCCACTTCTTCTAAGACTCAGTAGGCGCGCGGAGGTTGGCGGGAACATGGAGCCCCAGCAATGCTCTTCTTCGCGGACAGAGTCGATAATGTCCAGGTAGTAGATCACTCTACCATCCAGTTCCAATAAGCTGTTCGCGCCAGTCCACATCTCGGCCCAGCTCGCTTTTCCAAGTCCAGTCATCGTTGGGGTCTGAGGCGATGACGTGGGGTTGCTGGTCCCAGTGGCGTAGGAGGGCCAGGTCATCTGGAGTGGCT
Organism: uncultured Pseudanabaenaceae cyanobacterium; assembly: GCA_937949725.1. GTDB lineage: Bacteria > Cyanobacteriota > Cyanobacteriia > PCC-9006 > JAAUQQ01 > JAAUQQ01. Next base: position 2,383 of record CALECT010000071.1, on the reverse strand, counting down.
GGGCATAGATGTATAGACATCAAACAAGCCATTTCTAGGCAGCAGTTGATGCGGCTGTGCTATCGCGGCGTCGCCCTATCTCATACAGGCAGACCGCAATAACGAGACTCACCGGCAAACTCAGCAATGTGAACAGAATCCACATTGCTCGGAAGTCAGCGCCTTCAATGCCGGCAATTTCATAAAAGAATTGATTCATTTCACCCAGTTCCAAGGGAGCAGCGAAGCTGTCCTGCTGGAAGACAATCTCGTAATAGGGATAGTGGTCGTTTTCGATCTGCCCTGCGTTGATGGCATAGAAGAGATGGCGCTTGTCATTGGCCATGGCTTCGACAATCAAGCCTGACTCCCAGAGAACAGTTTCTGCATAGTCACCGTCAGTGGTGAGCAAGAGGTCGGCCTGGCGCAGCTGTTGTTCTGCTTGGTCAAGCTGCTCAGCGCTCAGCGTGGGCTTTTGCTCCGATAGGCTGCCTTGCTCGACCAATTGCACGAGGACGCGGCTGGGGTGGCAGTATTCGGTGTTGCATTTGGTGGAGCCGAGGTAGCCGCTGTCGCCGAGGGGCTGGAGGTAGTTGCGATCGCTCAACACCTCCGGCGCAAGTTGATAAGTGGGCGAGCTCGCATCGAGAACTTCAAAGGGGGTGATGGTGAGGATTTCGTCAAACTCGCTGACGGTTTCGGGTAAGGCTGGGGCGGTGAAAGGATAGCCCCAAAGCGCTGTCGAGAACCAGATGGATAGGCCACCGCTGAGGGCGGTGAGGGCTACGAAGGTGAGGCTCCAGGTTTTGAGGAAACGTAGGGGAGATTTAGGAACAGGCTTGGTCTCAGGGGTGGCTGAAGTCATGGCATGGCGTTAAGGCTATGGATAGTAACAGCGTCAACAGCGGTGAATCCTGTCAAATTCTGAAAAGATACTGTTTCCTCATGTGGTCCCGGCCATGAGAAGGAAAGGCTAATGCTTTTATGCTCCCGAAGTGTCACCAACAAACTGTAGATATTGTGTCGATCCTGGCTGCTCAGGCTTCCATCCTGCTTGGAGACCTTGAGCAATGCTTGATGCAATATGCTGCGGGGTAACGGTCATGCCGTTCTCCCCCAACCAATTGTCAGGTCTGGGGGCTGGAAAGCTAACGATGAGCGTTGCACCAGGCGATTCGGCAAGCTCACTTGCTGCAGTTAATGGACTTTCACAAAGCCCTTGGGCATAGCTGGGTTTACAGCGAATGCTCCAACGGTATTCAACTTCACCCACGACAATGAGTCGAGAGCCTTTTTTCATCATTGCCATCGTTTCATCAGCCTAGGAGAATGCCTCGATAGAGTTCGGCTATCGCAATTTCCAGGCCAATACTCTCCAACTTCACAACGTCACCTTGCCCGTAAACAACGGTTTCCCAGGTTGTTTGGCCTGACTGGCGGCGACGGCATTCAACTCGCATTTCATCCTGCGCGATCAGGACATATTCTTCCAGGCTCTGGATTTTACTGTAGTCCTGAAACTTTTCGGTTTGGTCAAACTCTCCTGTGGAAGGCGATAGAACTTCGGCGACCAGTTTGGGATGGCGTTTTACGTAGCGATCGGCTTTATCCTTGGGGTCACAGGTGACGAAGGCATCGGGGTAATAGTAAAAGTCAGCAGCGTAGTTAACTTTTACATCACCGGAATAAAACTGGCAGTCCCCCTCGCGCAAGTGGAGGTTTAGCGCGGTAAGCAGGTTAATGCTGAGTCGGCTATGGTCATCGCTGCCACCTGCCATGGCGTAGACCAAGCCACGTCGAAATTCATGGCGCATTGGAGCTGCTTCTTCTAAGGCCAAATATTCTTCGGGGCTAAATCCAGCGGGGATGGCAATCATCGAGCGGTGGCTGATGCAGCGACACTATTGTACTCAGCCCTATGGAACAAACCCACCTGGACTAACCAACGCATTACAATTGAGTCAAGTGGCTGGCATTGAAGCCGGCCCAGCCTCGACAGTCCCAGGAATTGCCTAAGGACAATATGGTTTCCCTACCTTTGGACGTTCAAGCTTTACCTAGCACTTTAGACCTACCTTGCTCTGACGATACCCCTGTGGACAACGAAGACCAGAATTTGCTGCCCAATCTGCTGCTGCTGTCGCTGGCCAGTCTGTGGTCAGAGCGGATGGATTGGTTCTTTGCGGTGGATATGGCGGTGTATCACACGACGGGGATTAGTCCGAAGGTGCCGGTGGTGCCGGATGCTTTTTTGAGCTTGGGGGTGGAGCGGCGGAAGCAAGGAAAGTCTCGTCGCAGCTATGCGACTTGGGAAGAGGGGGATGTTGCGCCTATTTTGGCGATTGAGATGGTGTCCAATCGCTATAACGAGGAATACGAGGATAAGTCAGAGCTTTATGCTCGG
>CALECT010000070.1 GCA_937949725.1 uncultured Pseudanabaenaceae cyanobacterium | reverse complement strand
TACGGCCCCTCCCTTATCAAAGTCCACCCCCGGCCTCGGCGTCGAAGCATAAACGCACGATTCAAGACCTCATGTTTACCTTCTCCAGGGTCACTCTTTTCTCAGCTTGAGACTCACAAAAGTTTTCTGCATCACTAAGGCGATCGCACAAACATGGGTAGCCCCGAGTAGAAGATTCGCCATACTTGAAATCTCTGCTCCGTGAGACAAGTAGGAGTTAAGGTTTCAGGTACTTGTAAGACTTATCTTTCCCGACAGGCTCAGTCCCGTTACTCGCCAATGACACGGGATTTTTGCAGCATTAGTCAAGTAAATATACTCATTCCAAGCGACTGTTTTATTCAAACGAAATTGTTGGTATTGTGCTGCCTTGAGCTGAAGCCGTAGGATGGATCATGAGCATCCCTCAGGGCAGATCATGGACTTGGATTGGCAAAATTTCACTGCGCTCCTGCAACTGCCTTTTATGCAGCGAGCCTTGCTAGGCGGCGTAATGCTAGGTACCACGGGGGGATTGCTAGGTAGCATTACGGTGCTGAGGCAACTGTCGTTCTTTGGTGATGCGCTGGGGCATTCGGCCTTGCTGGGCATTAGCCTGGGGGTGTTGCTGGGCATTAGCCCAAATCTAATTTTGATTCCCTTTCTGATTTGCTTTGGGCTGGGGGTGATGTATCTGCTGGAGAAGACGCAGCTGTGGAATGATGCGCTGTTGAATATTGTCTATTCAGCGGCGCTGGCCATGTCGGTGATTATTCTCAGCTTTGTGGAGCAGTATCAGGGTGGGATTAATCAGCTACTGTTTGGCGATATTTTGGCGATTAGCCCAGCGAACCTGTGGTGGAATGGTTTGCTACTGGTTGTATGCACGACTTTTTTAGGACTGACGCTGCGAACCCAGATGCTGCTGTCGTTGGATGAGTCCTTGGCCAAGGTGCGAGGGGTGGCGGTGTCTCAGCACCGGCTGGCCTTTGTGGTACTGCTGTCGCTGGTGGTAGCGGTGGCGATTAAGTCGGTGGGGGTGTTGTTGGTGAGTGCGTTTATTGTGATTCCAGCCTGTACGGCACGGTTGCTGAGCCAACGATTTAGTTTATATGTGGTGCTGTCGGCGCTGCTGGGTGGGAGCTGTGCCTTGTTGGGGGTGTTGTTGTCGGCGCTGTTGGATTTGCCCTCGGGACCGACAATTGTAATTACGCAGTTTGGGGCGTTTTTGGGGGCGATCGCGTTACCCACTCGCCAAGCATTCACTGCTTAGAGATGGATCAGATCACCCAGCATTTATTCCTACGAACGCAGGGCAGCTCTCGACTCAGGAACTCCCAGAGAAGACAGTGTATCCACAACGGAGAAGGATGTATTTGGTACTGGTCCAAACATGGGTATCAACTAGACAAAATCTTTCCCCGAGAAGGATTGACGCATTTTGACAACTATTCTCTAGAGTCTTTGTCTGGTATGGAATATAGCAATTCATTCCTGCAGAAAAGACCAGCCTCTCAAACCTTGAACTACGCGTCTGACTCTAGGTCTGGAGCTTCTGCCTCTGAGTGGATGTTGAGAGTCTCTGCCTGGTTCAGCTTGCTATCAGTAGCATTAGTCTGAAAATTGGTGCCGCCGCTGTTGTTTTGGTTCAGATTATTGGTCTCGCTCACCACATTGTCGCCCTGATTTTGATTAACATTCACGGAGATGGGTCGCGGAGCTAGGGCCAAATGCAAGGCTTCGTTGAGTGTATGGTTTTGTTGTTCTAGGGCCTCGACTCGCCCTTGCAAACGACCCTTTTCTTCGGCAGCGGCAAGTTGTTGCGCAATCGTATTGTCGAAAGTGGCTTCAACCGCAGCTTTATCCACTTGGTGTTGAGGCTCAAAGGTCAACATTAGGTCGTTGCCTTTGCGTTCAGTTTTGGTGATGTCGTTTGGGGTGATTCCATGTTGTTGCTCTAGCTCTAACATCGCTGTGCGGAGGGCTTCCGGGCTGGTGCCGTTGCGGATTAGCAGTTGGAGATTGTCGAGGACCTCCTGAAAGTATTTTTGGAAGTCGCCCGGTTCAAAGTTTTTGTCGGGATTGTGGGGACGGCGCTCACGGCTGCCTCGCTCATCGGGATGCTCGCGCAGAAAAATATAGTCGCAGCGAACGCCTTCGAAGATAGTGGTTTGATCGATGTTCCAATTCTCCAAGCAAGCGCCGGTCAGGTTAGCGTTGGTGAAGTCGGTGCCGATGGCTTGGGCTTCGGTGAGGATGGCCTGGCTGAAATCGGCATCGCGACAAGTGGCGCGGTTGAGGTTGGCGCGATGGAGCTGGGCTTTTTCGAGGCAAATGCCGTTGAGATGGCCTTGGTGGAGATCGGCATTCTGATAGCTTTTGTCATGGCCCGTGCGTTGGGTCAGGAGCTGTCGTACCCGAGAGTCGGCAAGAATGGACTGCTCCAGCCTGGCTTTCTCAAGTTGTTTGGCGTTGTCCCAACAGCAATGGTTGAGGACGGTTTCCCGCTGGCGAGAACGATTGAAAGTTGTGCTTTTTAAGCGGGCCTCTGAAAAATGAGCCTGCGTCAAGTCTGCACCAGCAAACGTGGTGCCCCCCAGACTACTAAGACCCAGGCCAAAGCTTTGGGCCAGGGCAAATTTTTCGTCCCCTCGATTAACTTGGCGGGCCATATATAACGCCAGTATCACGGATGCGAGTGCGACTGCTCCTGTGAGCGCGACTGCTCCTACTCCTGCGACTGCTCTTGCGACTGCTCCTGATCCCCCGACTGCTGCTGCTGCCGCTGCTGCTCCTCTGAATTCTCCTGCTCCTTCTCCTGCCCCTGCCCCTGCCCCTGCGACTGCTACTGCGAATGCTGCTCCTCCTCCGACTGCGAATGCTCCTCCGACTGCGCTCGTTGCAGTTGTAGCTGCGACGAGCGCCACAAAAACAGTATTCGCCGCTCTAAACGTCAATCCCTGTCGTCCAATCGCATAGAAACAAAAAAGCTCAACTAAAACAATGAAGATTCCAGGAACAACCGTAATCTCCCGAACCATAGATGCCTGAAAGAAATATTCAAGGGTCACAGCGTTGAAGACAACTGAAAAAACATTCAGCAAGAACACCAAAATAAAGACCAGAATCAGTTGAGCCAGCAACCATCGCTTCTGCACCCTAGCCTTAGCCCCAACAAACTTCGCTCCAACCAAATTCGCATCAACAAACCTCGCCCCGCGAATATCTGCCCCACTAAAATCCGCCCCCGCCAGATCTTGTCCCTTAAAGCTCCGCCCCCGCAAATCCTGCCCCACATAGTTCCGGGCAGTTTCAGCTCGCACCTTCTCCTTAACCTTGGTAGAAACCATCAAAAGCACCGGGAACGACAGGCTTGGACAGAATCCCCTTTATACCTGGAATACTGAGCCGCTCGCCCAATCCTTTGCGAAACACGACAAAATCGCTGTTGCCAATGCCCAAACACCGGGTGTCTCCTCCACCTTGAGAGGAGAAGCAGATTCATTTCTAACAAAGACACCCGGTGTTTTAATCTGCTTTACCAAGCCAACCCCTACTGACCGCTAATCGGTCCTAGGTACTTCTGCAAATAGGGCGAAAACACCTCATATATCAGCGTCAGCGGCTTGCCATGGTGCCAGAACAAATAATGCCGCCCCCAAAACGGCCCCTGCTGACCAAACGCCTCCTCCAACGCAGGCGAATTGCCATAGTGCAACCCCTGCACATCTCTATATAGCTCCGTCCGTAGCCGCGCCAAACTCCGCCAAATCGGAATCGAGCGGTTCTGCAAATATTCATCCACATGGCTCGCTTCCCACCAAGAGGTCGCATAGGCCAAACGCTGCCCACTGGCAGTCCGCAGCCACACCTGCCGCCGCAACCTCGGCCCCGGCACCACCTGCACTAGCTCGGGAGCCCCATCAGCCCCCTCGCCAATCAGCGACATATCAATCACATCCACCTCCGTCGGCTCCCCCGTCAGCAACTGCAAATGCCGCGTTGGAGAGCCATCCCCCAACATCAAAATTTGCCAGGGCGGAGCCAACTGCCCATGGGGAATCCCCTTTTGGATGCAGGTTTCACCACATTCCCACTCTGGAGTGAGCATATGCCAGGCAAGGGAGCCAGAAGTCGGTTCAGTCAGAAGGGGAGCAGCGGTCACAGGTTGTTACACAACTTAATCTCTTTTCCATCATAGCGAGCTGTCGGGTCGCATGCTTCATCTCTCACCCGTCAAATCGTGATCTTAAACAGATGTTGCCCCAGGGAAATCTCCTATGATGGAACCCGTGGGGAGCACAATCCCAACGGGCATCGCGATCGCTAACCGATAGATACGTCCCATGACAACGATTCTCGTCATTGAGGATGAACATTCCGTCCGCTGCAACATGCTAGAGCTGCTAGAAGCAGAGGGCTTTGCAGCTCTGGGGGCTGGGGGAGGTCAGGAGGGCCTGTCCCTCGCTCGCCAGCATCATCCCGATCTCATCCTCTGCGATGTAATGATGGCTGACTTAGACGGCTATGGGGTTTTGTCCGGCCTCCAAGAAAAGCCCGAGACCGCAACGATTCCCTTTGTTTTCGTCACAGCCAAAACCGCTCGCGGCGATTGGCGCCAGGGCATGCAGCTCGGGGCAGATGACTATTTAACTAAGCCCTTCACAGGGAAAGAGCTAATCGATGTCGTAACGGTCCGCATTAACAAGCGCGCCCAGGTCAACCAGCTCCAAAGCCAGCTCCAGGAAATGGAGAAGCTGAGTCTACTTAAAGATGACTTGATCAGTACCGTTTCTCACGATCTGCGCACGCCATTGATGAACATGAAAATGGCGATCGAGATGTTGCGGGTCTCCCAAGATGACAGCCAACGCAATAAATATCTAGAAATCCTGCGCAACGAATGTCTGCGGGAAACAGAACTCGTCAATAATCTGCTGGAATTGCAGCGCCTAGAAGATCAAGGCAATCACCTCTCCTTAGAAAACATTGAGCTAGCGCCCTGGATCAAAGCCCTGGTGAACCGCTTCCAAGTGCGCCTGGATGCCGTAGATCATCTCCTGCGATTGGACTTACCCAAGGGGTTGCCCACCCTCTGCTCCGATCGCAACAGCCTGGATCGCCTGATGACAGAGTTACTCAACAACGCTTGTAAATACACCCCCATGGGCGGCCATCTTCAGCTCAGCATACTGGAACTGGCCCAAGCAGGACAGAAGCCCAAACTCAGACTCAGACTGGGCAATGAAGCCGAAATTCCCCCCAATGCCTTACCAAAACTCTTCAATAAATTCTACCGAGTGCCCGCAGGAGACAAGCGACAACAGGGCGGCAGTGGCTTGGGCTTAGCCCTCGTGAAGCGGCTTGTAGATACCTTGGAAGGGGAAATCGCGATCGCCAGCGATCAAGGCTGGACCACTGTCACCGTAGATCTCCCCCTTTCCCTAAGCTAAAGCCCGACAGGCGCAAATGACTCCGAAAGCCCGTCGAGCAAACAAATACGTCAGATTTAGCGCTAGGATCTTATGCCAAGAGCGTTTCTAGCGAAATGCGATTTGAACTAGACCTAATACCACCGTAGAGACAGGGCATGCCATGACCGCAGTCGTCAGGGTTTTGATGCCTCACAGTCTCATTAAATCCCCGTCCCTAAGCAAAGTTCTCAGCTGCATCGCCGATACCTAGGAGTCTTGCCTTGCTCACCCGCCTTCAATATCTATTGCGCGAAACCTGGCTGGGACTCAAGCGGGGCGGCTGGATGAACTGGGCAGCGGTCAGCACCGTGACCGTGCTGCTGTTCTTGCTTGGAGCTGGCATTTTGGTGAGCTGGCAATTGGATTACGTCGTTAATCAAGTGGGGAGCCAGCTAGAGGTTGCAACTTTTCTAGAGTCTGGCGTAGAAGCAGAATCCCTGAAGCCGTTTGTCGAAAAGTTGCCCGGCGTGGCAGAGATCGAGCTGATTTCCAAAGAAACTTCCTGGGCAAACCTCGTCAAAGAACTGGGGTTGGAAGATGTGAAGGGGGCTACCGAACAGCTGAGTGGCAATCCTTTAGTGGATGAGATTCGGGTACAGGCGCGATCGCCCGAAGCCCTGACTCCCCTCGTCGAATCCCTCAGGAAGCTCAAAGGCGTAGACGAAGTGCGCTACTTACCCGAAGTGCTGCAACAGCTTACCCAACTCAATGCAGGCTTAAACCGACTTGGCTTGGGCGTGGTCTCCCTCCTGACCCTAGCTTCCCTCGCCGTGATTACCACCACCATTCGCCTCATCGTCATCGCCCGCCGCAAAGAGATTGAGATTATGCAACTTGTGGGAGCGACCTCTCGCTGGATTGCTTTACCCTTTGTGCTCCAGGGCCTCGCCTTTGGTTTAGCAGGAGGAGCCTTAAGCTGGGCCTTTCTCCAGGGAGCCAGACAGTTTCTCGCCACCGTCCTGGCAGAACAGCCCATCCTCATCCAATCACTCATGGATGCCAAAGCCATTACAACCGTTCAACAGCTACAACTCCCTCTAATTCTCTTGGGATTTGGCGGTGCCGTTGGCATCGTAGGCAGCTTATTTGCAGTGCAACGCCTCGCTCGCCAGTAGCGCTCAATCCAAGATGGGCTGGAGCTGAGCCAAAAGAATTTCGACTTTATTTTTTCGCACTTCTGCCTCTCAACCTGCTGGAGCTTTGCATCTCGCTCCAGGCTGACCGTCCAGCTTAAGCAAAAACAAAGCTGGATAGATAAACTGAATCCCAGATCTCTCCGGGGTTGTACTCCTATTCAGTCCTGCCCTAGCGAGGTTTTTCTCAGGGTTTACGTAAATTTTGGGTGGTTGCCTATGGGACTATTTCAGACGCACCTCAATTATCCAGGGAGCGACCCCCCAGGACCCCATTCCTTCCTTTTATAGGCGGCTTCAGCTTCGGTGGTTGGACCCCGTGGTCTGGTTTTTTATCCCCGCGCATTATGCCGACATCCGCAACTACAGCGGACCTCGGCTCAACCGAGCCCTCAGTTGGTGCAACAAGGAATAAGAATTATGGGAACTCGTGCAAACCCTGCAAACCATCACACTCGCTTCAAAGGTCGCGGCCTAGGCACACGCCACAAGCAGCCCCCTTTGAGTGTTTTGGTTCACTGGCGTGTGGATCAGTATGTCCGCGCTAAGCCCAGCAAGTCTGACTGGCTGCGCTCGGCTATTTTTGAAAAGATTGAGCGGGAAGGCTGGCAGCTTCAGGATGATGAGCTGGTGCCCATGGAAATGCCTAAGGCAGCGGGGATGTAGGCTTCACGAAGAACTGAAGCCGTAGCCCATGGCTTATGGCCAGGGCTACAATCACTGTACCGGAGCGCGGATGATCGCTGCGCCACGGCATAGAACAAGATTGAAGCTTGCAGTGGATTGATCCCGGTGCAAGCTTTTTATTTATGCTCAAGTTTAAGCGCTAGAAAAAATCGCTGAAGCAATCGAAATTGCAGAGCAACGCGACCCAAATGTACGTACGCAAGACTTGAATTCATTTCAAGCCCTCCAAACCGATTACAGCTCATAGATATTGGGTAGGCTAAGTACAACGACTTCGTGCCCTCCCTGTTTGAACTGCCATCAATCCTATGTCTAAGCTGGCTATTCTCTGTGTTGATGATGAAACTATTATTCTGAATAGTCTGCGGCGTCAGCTAAAGCAAGCGTTCAGCGATCGCTATGTCTATGAGAGTGCAGAAAGTGCTGATGAGGCATTCGAGATTATTCAAGAATTAGAGGAAGAAGGTAGTGATGTCATCGTGATTGTCTCCGACTGGTTAATGCCAGGCATGAAGGGAGATGAGTTTCTATCGAAGGTACATCAGGATCATCCGCAAGTCGTCAAGATCTTGCTGACGGGTCAGGCAGATGAGGAAGCAATTTCTCGCGTTCAAGAAGAAGCAAATTTGCATCAGTACTTAGCCAAACCCTGGAAATCTGATGAGCTTGTGAGCTGTATTCGTTCGGGCTTAAATACCATAAAGCAACAAGGTTAGCGCCCTGAAAGCATCAAATCCTGGCACTCAAAGACGATTCATACGGGAACGGCCGTTGAGGCTAGGTTGGGCGCATTCTGATTAGAGTTGTTGCAATGCTTTCATCTGTCAGGAGACTTGCAAATTATCTCAATGCCCGTCACATATGGTTTTGACAGAGCAGAACTCTTTTTAACGATATAAGCTAGGCGATATTTTGGGAGCTCGGGCTGTTTAAAACTATGCGATTCAGAGAAACAAGTCATGGCGAGATAGCGATCTATCCTCTACATCGCTTCACTCGCAATATATTTATTTCCCCTTCCCTTCTTTCTGACGCTTCATGAAGTCCATCTCTGTTGGCATTTTGCATTCCATCTCGGGGTCTATGGCACAGCATGGCCAACCCATGATTGATGCTGTGTTGATGGCTATCGACGAAATTAACCAGAGCGGTGGCATTCTAGGATGGCCGATAGAAGCGGTTGTTGAACCCTGTGAAACCGAAACGGAGTCCTTTTTGAAGGGAGCACGCCGCTTACTTCGAGACGAAGGGATTACCCAGGTCTTTGGAGGCTGGACTTCAGATACGCGCAAAGCAATCACCCATCTGTTTGAAGAGAATAATGCCCTGCTGTGGTACCCCTTGTCCTACGAAGGGGTAGAGCTATCTCGCAATATCTTTTATGGAGGAGCCTGCCCCAACCAACAAGTTGAACCTGCGATTGGTTGGCTCTTACAACAAGGCAAGCGAAGCTTTTATCTTCTAGGGTCTGATTCGATTTATACGAAGCTGACAAACAAGGTTGTAGCAGCGCAACTCAGTCGCCAGGGTGGACAAGTGCTAGGGGAGTGCTACAGCCCTTCGGGAGAAAGTCACTTCAACGAAGCGATCGCGGAAATCCAGCGACTCCAGCCTGACGTTGTATTCAACACCCTCAATGCCGATGACCAAGTTGCTTTTTATCGAGCCTATGCCGCTGCGGGGATAACGGCTGAGCAGATCCCTGTAATGTCAGTCAGCCTCACCGAAATAGACCTTGCCCTATTGGGCGACACTGCGGCGGGTCACTATGCGACATGGGGATATTTCCAGGGTCTTCAAACCCGAGCCAGTCAGAGTTTTATCGCTCGCTTCCAGGCAAGATATGGACATGGACGGGCCGTATCAGAGCCCATGGCCACAGCTTACAGCCAGGTATTCCTATGGCGACAGGCGCTCGAATCAGCGGAATCTTTCAAAGTTGATGATATTCGTGTAGCCGCCTACGGGGAGCAATTTGACAGTCCTTTTGGTCCCCTAAGCATCAATATCAACCATCACTCCACTCGACCCTGCTCCATTGGCCAAGCCACAGCGCAGGGGAAGTTTAAGATTATCCACAGCCAGCCTGAGCCCATTGAGCCCTTGCCCTGGCTAGGCGTCGAAACAGCAAACTTTGGCAATGGTGCTGTAGTTATTGACATGCTGGCCCAGGTGAGCAGAAGCATGCAGCAGGCCTGGGAACTAGAACAAAAATCGACGGAATTGGAAGAAGCAGCGCACCAGCTTTCCGCCGAAATGGTTGAGCGCCATCGAGCAGAAGAAGAGGCTCGCTTGTTGATTGAAATCAGCAAGATCATGACAGAGGCCCTCGATTTTGAGACGGCCATGTATTCAGCCATTTCCCATGTCTGTCGCGTAACCTGCTGGCCCTACAGTGAAGTCTGGATGCCCAGTGGCGATAATAAGGCTTTGCTGCCGACCAATATTTGGCGACTGGATGATGAGCTAGTTAGCCCTGAGCAACAGATTGCTTTAAAGGCATTGCATCAGCAAAACCAAAATCAACAATTTAGCCGTAACCAGGATTTACTCGGCCGGGTGTGGGTTCGGGGTGAGGCGGAATGGAGTCAAAACTATGGCAACCATAGTGCAGTCGCGATTCCGATTTTGGCTGCCCAGCAAACCCAACAGTCCGAGACTTGGCAAACCGCTGTGGAGAGCTTGAATAGCGATCGCATCCTCGCAGTGTTGCTATTTGTCGTCCCCGAAAGTCGAACTGAAGAAACTCGCCTAGTCCGATTAGTCTCAGCCGTAGCAGCCCAGCTTGGCAGCGCCGTGCAACAAAAACAAGCGGAGCGTCTACTGCGCCAAAAGAACAAGCAGCTAATTAAGACCCTGCAAAAACTCAAAGCAGCCCAAAACGAGCTGATTCAATCGGAAAAGATGGTTGCCCTAGGCCAACTTGTGGCGGGGGTTGCCCATGAGATTAATACGCCCCTTGGCGCAATTTGTTCATCCACGGAGTACATCAGCGAGTTCCTCGATCAAGACTTGCTGGAGCTACCCGGCTTTTTTCAGTCCTTATCCCCAGTTAAACGACAATTTTTTGGCAAGCTGCTCCAAGGGGCAGAGAAACGTTCATCGCTGCTCTCTAGCCGAGAGCGCCGAAAACTCAAAAAATCACTTCTCAAATGTTTAGAAGCTGTCGAAATACAAGATGCCGATAGTTTCAGCGAAGAAATGATTTCGATTCGTTCAGACTGGGACGTTGAAGCCATTTTGCCATTACTGCGAGAACCTGGAAGCCTAGAGTTTCTGCGACATATGGGTCGACTCTTGGAACTGCGCAATAGCAGCCAAGACATTCAGGTCGCTGCGGAGCGGGCTTCAAAGGTCGTCTTTGCCTTGAAGACCTATGCCCATTACGACCATGAAGGGGACCTACGCCAAACAAACATGGAAGAGAGTTTAGAAACCATTCTGACCCTCTATCAAAATAAGCTGAAGCATGGCATTGATATCCAACGCAGCTATGGCCGTATTCCTAGCATTGCTTGCTACCCTGACGAACTCAACCAAGTTTGGATGAACCTAATTCACAATGCAATTCAAGCCATGGATGAGCAGGGTCAGTTGGGCGTTGCCACGACCCATGAACAAGGCTGGATTCATGTGAGTATTTCGGATTCGGGCTGCGGTATTCCTGAAGATATTCAGCAGCGTATGTTTGAGCCATTTTTCACCACCAAGCCCCCCGGGGAAGGCAGTGGCTTGGGACTGGATATTGTCCAGAAGATTGTGCGCAAACATGGCGGTAGTATTGGCGTAGAGTCTGAGCCCGGTCAAACCCGCTTCACGGTGTCGCTCCCTGTCAGTGCTGCCAGCTCTTGCCCTGAGTTAGGAGGGCCGTACCAGAATCCAGAAGATACCTTCACTTCAAGGCCCCCTACAGTCATTACGGATGCTGCAACACCGACGTTGTTTTGAAGTCTCTGTATGCTTCTAGCTTTCATAGCTTTTGCGAGTGATTTCAAGGTAGATATGCTCTAGGCGCACGGGGTGCAGCGCAGCAGCCTCAATGGCAATACCATCCAGTTGCGCTAGCAAGGCTCGTAGGTCCAAAGCTTCGGGCAACCATAAAGCAATACCGCTGCCATAACGACGAATGTCCCAGCCGAGAGCTTGAGCACGGGCCAGGACTGCAGGTTCGTCTGGGCTATCAATTTGAGCGATCGCCTCCGCCTGAACAACTTCTCGCAATTGCTCCAGCGTCCCTTCGCGCAGAAGCTGCCCCTGGCGGATGATGCCGATGCGATCGCATAACCTCTCCGCCTCCTCCAACAAATGAGTGGTCAGCATAACGGTAACGCCCTGGGCCTTGAGTTGTCGTATCAACTCCCAAAGTTCGTAGCGCGCCTCAATATCCAAACCAGTTGTGGGCTCATCTAGAATCACCAGCTTAGGTTGATGCACTAGAGCTAAGGCAATGCTGAGGCGACGCTTCATCCCACCGCTGAGGGATTCGGCGGGGCTGTGGGCGCGATCGCTGAGGTTGACTTGGGCTAAACAGCGGGTGATGCGATCGCGCTGTTCTCGCTTAGGTACTCCGTAGAGCTGAGCAAAGAAATTCAAGTTCTCGGCGCAGGTGAGGCTGTTGTAGAGCAGGTTTTGCTGGGGGACGATGCCGACGAGGAGCTTGGTGGCTTCGCTGACTGACTGACCGGCAATGGTGATGCTGCCTGAATCGGGAGCTAGGAGATTGCAGATGAGGTTGATGGTGGTGGTTTTGCCCGCGCCGTTGGGGCCAAGGAGGCCGTAGATTTCACCGGGTTGCAGGTTGAGGGTGAGGTGATCTAGCGCTAGATGATTTTTAGTTGCTGATGCACTCTTCTCTGTAGCCCTGGTTTCGGAGGTTCGTTGCCAAAAGCGTTTGCGGGGTGGGCCGCCGTAGCCTTTGGTCAAGCCTTCAATTTTGAGCATTGGAGCTGTCATGGCTGGATGGGTCATGGTTATAGCCTCCGCTCCACGTTGACCATGCGGCGGTAGGACAACCAGCCTGCCACTGTCACGCCAATGGCGAACAGGGCCAGGAAGGTGAAGTGATTGCCCATGCTGTCTAAGCCTTCCCCTTCGGACACGACGGCCATGAGGGCTTCGTTCATGTGGAAGACGGGGTTGTATTGGGCGATATCCAGCAGGGATTTGGGAAAGAAGCGCGTGGGCAGGAAAGCCCCGCCGAGGATGAGCAGGGGAACGCCGAAGGCGGCGACGAGGGCGTTGACATCTTCGGTGCGGCGGGCAAATTGGGTGCCGAGAATAAAGCCGACGCCGACGTAGGCCATTACGCTAAGGGCGATGATCAGGGCAGCAAGAAAGGGGTTGCCTTGGAATTCTGCGCCTACAACTAGGGCGAGGAAAATGACGACTAAGCTTTGGCCGAGTGCGATCGCCCCATGGGCCAAAAAGATCCCGAGGAAATAGGAAAGTCCACTCAAAGGCGACATAAACAATCGCTTCAGCGTTTGCTGCTCCCGCTCAGCGACGACGGTAGCAACGCTCCCGCCCAGGCAGCTAAAGAACAGGGCTGCGCCAACGAGGGTGGCTGGAGCAGCATTGGCGTAGGCTTCAGCGGTGGGGATTTGGGCACGCTCGGCGAGGATACTGCCGTTGAGCCAGAGGATGATGGCAGGGAAGATGGCCCAGAAGATGAGGCTGCGGCGACGGCGCAGGAGTTCGGTGAGGATGCGCTGAGCGATCGCGATCGCCTCGGTTCCGTAGCGGAGTAGATTGTGCTGAGGGGCTTGATGTCGGACAGGGGTGACGGGCATGGGCGGTGACAAAGCAGCTTCCTACGGAGTCGCAAACGAATAGAGGAGCTGAATAAACCTGAGTTCGACAAATTTATGGCTGGCTTGGCTCTGCCACCGTGAGCTAAACCTCACGGCTCAAAGCTCAAGTCCGTTTTAACGGACTCAACAACCTGCCAGCGAGGATCACAGCCCACTAAAGTGGGCTTTCGCTCTGAGACTGGGAATTCATTCCCAGGCCGCTGGGCAAGCACGTTTGCCAGTTTTCTAACTCAGGTTGAATAAAGCTGCGAGATTGTATCTTCCCGAATGTATCAGCCTGGGTCATTTTTTATGTCTTCTGGAAGGAACTATATGATGGAGATAGTTACCTGAGCCCGTGACTACCATGGCGTCTCCTTTCCCTGGAATGGACCCGTACCTTGAACAACCTGCCTTTTGGTCATCGTTTCACACCCGTTTCATGGTGGCGATCGCTGATGCGCTGGATGCTCAATTGTTTCCGCGCTATTACGTCGATGTTGAAACCCGCACTTACATTGACGATGATGACAGCGAAATTTTGGTGGGGATTCCCGATGGCCTGGTTCTAGCCACTGGAGAAACTGCTTCTCCAGCTAAATCAGAGCAGTCAGAGCCGGTTGGAACGAGTGGGGCTGTGGCAACCCTTGCTGAACCCATTGTTTTGCCGATGCCGGAGGAGGTCAGGGAACGCTATTTGGAAATTCGCGAAGTCGGTAGCAATGAGACGGTGACGGTGATGGAATTGCTGTCTCCCAAGAATAAGCAAGCCGGTGCGGGTCGCATGGCTTATTTGCGCAAGCGGCGTCAGGTTTTGGCAAGTTTGACTCATTTGGTTGAGCTGGACTTACTCCGGGCAAATCGCACAATGCCTTGGTCGGGCGGAACGATGAAGGATTATCACATTGTGGTGAGCCGTAGTGAGCAGCGACCTGCGGCGGAACTATATAGTTTTTCGCTTCCAGAAACAATGCCGACTATTGTGCTGCCGCTGAAGCAGGCGGAGTCTGTGGCGTTAAATTTGCAGGATGTGTTTAAGGGGGTGATGGAGCGAGCCCATTACGATGCCAGAATTGATTATGGTCAGCCGTTGCCTGGGCCACAGCCTTCGGTAGAAGTTCAAGCTTGGATTCAGGAGCGGTTGGGGTAAGGGACTGATGACTTAAAAGAAGCCCTCTCCCCCTACCCCTCATCCCAAGTTTGGGAGAGGGGAGAGACAGCGATAAGAGCTTTAGACAGCCATAACAGCGGGATTGTCTCTAATTCCCCTTCTCCCAAAGTTGGAGGCAAGGGGTTTGTCCCTATGGTGAAAAAGAAAGTGCAGTGCCGCTGTCCCCGGTAGCTTGAACTTATCAAGAGTCCCAAGCAAGGAGACCAACATGAAACGCACTGCACAGCCAAGATCATATGCCGGAGAGACTGTCTA
>CALECT010000069.1 GCA_937949725.1 uncultured Pseudanabaenaceae cyanobacterium | reverse complement strand
AGGGTTCGATAAAATTCCTGGTGTCAATGGCGATGTGGCCCCACTCCGACCCATCTCGAACTCGGTTGTGAAACGCATCTGCGGCGAATATAGTGAGCGGGAAGCTGCTTGTGAAACTAGCTCGATGCCAGGGTAACTCTTTTAGAAAGTCCTCCTTAAACGTTCATGTTTAAGGAGGACTTTTCGATTCTTGAGGCTTCACTGTTTGCAGTCCATTCACTTAATTTTACGAATAATTGAAAGGCTGATGCGGTGAATGACTAGGCCTGCTAAATAGGTGAGTATTCCAACTACTGCCCACATAAAAATTCCTGCGATCGCTCCCGCTGCGGCTTCTTGAGGAATTGCAGTCATTGCTGATTCTGAGGTTGTCACCCATAACCATAAAGGGAGCAATAAAACTGCCAAACCGAAGCGAATACGTATGTCATTTCTATCACTTTTATAGCAGCGCCATCCTAAATAACCCATGCCGCAAATTGTTATTAGGATAAGTAGAGAAATGAGTTTGAAGTAGGCTCCAAGGGCTGCTGCGGACATCCAAACTAGACTGACTATCCAGAGGGGGATGCGTTCTTGGTTTTCATTGCTATCAAGTAATAGCTTACCGTAGGGATCAAAGCGCAGCATGAGGCTGGCGATCGCTTTAATGGCAATTCCTGGAATGAGTATCAGTAAATAAAGTCCCCTCAGTGGTGGAATGAAGATTAAAACTCCGATCAGGAGCATTCGCTGTTTTCCCCCCAGTCCTTTAAGCCAAAGGTCGTACCGTAAAACCCATCGGTAGAAAAGGTTTTTAGCTTTGAGGGCTTCCATCATGCCTTGTCTTGCCCATTGGGAATCAGGCTTGATGCGTAGGGCCTCGCGAAAGGCTTCTCTCGCGATCGCGCCTTTGCCATGGTGGAGTGAGACCCAGCCTTGGGCAGTGTGGGCAAAGGCCGAATCTGGGGTGAGTCTTAGGGCTTGATCGACGATTTTTTCCGCTTCAGAAATGCCATTTGTTTCGAGCAGGGTGATGACCTGCATGTTGCGGCAGGTGCTGTTGTTGGGGTCGAGTCTTAGCCCAGTTTTTGCGCTGTTTAAGGCTTTGTCAAACTTGCGTTGTTCGTGGAAGACCATGGCTGCTTGGGCATGGTAATCCGGGTCGTCGGGGTCGATGTTGAGGGCGGTGGCGATCGCTGCTTCAGCTTCTTTTAAGTTGCTGCCATAGTAGTGAGCTCTGGCCAAGGCAAAGTGGCAAAAGTCATCGTCGGGTGCTAGGCCTAAGGCTTGCTGGGCTTGGTCAACTGCCTTTTGATGCTCATCTTTTTGGCTATGACAAAAGCTCAGTAGCGTGTGGCCTCTGCTGCTGTTGGGGTGTTCTGCTAGATAGGCCGAAGCCTCTTCCATCGCGAGGTTATAACGCCCTTGTTCTGCTAGGAGTCTGGCTCGCTCGTAGCGATTGCTCATCGTTGGTTGAGGTAGTTCAAGATGTCGTCATAGGTGCCGTCTTGGTTGGCATGGACTGCATAGTTCTTGGCGGTACCAAACCATTCACGGGTTGAGGGTCGGACTGTTTTAGCTGCTTTTTGCAGGTCTTTTGTTGTGAGTGGTTTGGGGATGCCGGTTTTCATGGCTTCCTGGAGCTTTGCTTCAACGGCTGTGTCTACAACTGATTTTAGATCTGCGCCAGAGAGCTTGTCGGTTTTCTTGGCAATGAGTTCAAAGTCGATGTTGTCTATCGGTTTGCCTTTGCAGAGGAGGCGGAGTACGGCGGCTCTGGCAGCTAGGTCTGGGGGCGGAACAAAGAGGATGCGGTCAAAGCGGCCGGGGCGGCGGAAGGCACTGTCTAGATGCCAAGGCGCATTGGTGGCAGCGAGGATTAAAACGCCTTCGTTGGAATATTGAACGCCGTCTAGCTCCGAGAGGAACTGGTTGATCGTTTGGCGGGCAGCGCTTTGGCGCAGGTCGGTGCGTTTGCTGGCGAGAGCGTCGACTTCGTCGAAGAAGAGAACGCAGGGAGCACTGCGACGTGCCTGTTCAAAAAGGTCGTGAAGATTGCGTTCGCTGTTGCCGAGCCACATGTCGAGGACATCGTTGAGGCCAACGGGGATAAAGCTGGCGTTGATTTCGCCAGCGGTGGCACGTGCCATATGGGTTTTGCCGCAGCCCGGAGGCCCGTACATGAGAATGCCGCCGCCGATGGTTTTGCCGTAGGCCTTGTACAGCTCGGCATTGTTGAGGGGATAAATGATTTTGAGGCGGATTTCTTCTTTAAGTTCCTCCATACCACCGACGCTGTCGAATCCGATTTTGGGCCGTTCTAGACCTGATGTGTCGATGGGAGCTTGATTCCAAGAATCTGCGGTGACTCGTCCATCAATGACATCATTGCTGCTGCTGCCATCCATGCCGAGCTGTTGGGCCAGGCTGGAGTCTTGGAGGGAGCTATCTTTTTCTAGAGCTTGGCGAAATTGCTGGACAGCTTGGTCCACGTCGCCGGAGCGCATGAGCAGCCGGGAATGTAAGGAGAGTGCAGCGGGGTCCGGTTCGGGTTGGTTGACCAACTCCTCGAGGATGAGTAGTGATTGCGTATTTTTGCCTTGCTGCTCATAGGCGCGAGCTAGACCCAGCTTAATGGTGCCAATATTTGTTCCGCCGTCAGGTTCGTGGGTAAGGGCGGTGGCAAATTCCTGTTGGGCTTCTTGAGCTTCCCCTAGCCCTAGGAGCATTTCGGCGACATGTAGACGCAATGGAACGTTGTCGGGAGAAAACGCGAGGGCTTCCTTCAGGGCTTTGATTTGGTTGGCGTCAGGAAGCATGGCGATCGCAGGAAGGAAGCAGATTGAACAATAGAGACTCTGACATTCTAGTTTTCCCTCGCCAGAGTAAACGGTAACGCTCAGATTGTGCGACTGATTCCACGACTATCAGGTGCCTGGAACTGATGGATTGTATAGGTTATAGCTCGGGTTCTCTAGGGGTGAGCTCGATAAGTTCTATGTCAAAGGTAAGGATTTCACCGGCTAGGGGATGATTACCGTCCAGGGTGACTTGGTCTCCGTTGAGTTCTACTACCATGACAGGAATAGCTTGACCCTCTGCGGTGGGGAGTTGCAGTTGGCTACCGACCTCTAAGGGGAGGTTGGTGGGGACTTGTTTGCGGTTAACGCGGAAGATTAACTCTGCCTGGCGATTGCCATAGGCCTGGTCTGGTTCAATTTCGACGGTTTTGCGATCGCCTACGCTCATCCCTTGCACCGCTGCATCAAAGCCAGCAATCACTTGTTTTGCACCCAATTCAAAACTTAAGGGCTGACGCTCCCGTGAGGAATCGAACACCATGCCATCGGATAGTTTGCCTTCGTAATGAATGGTGGCTGTATCTCCAGCTTTAGCCTGAGTCATTAGGGATGAACGTGAAATGGGCTCGCACATCATAGCTTGGCTGAAATGTTGCTTGCCATTGCTAGGTCTGTTTGATTTGCTTGTGTTCTGCGTTGTGCTGCTTGGTCCTAAAGGACCAACTTTGCCCCAATCATCCCAAGTCTTGGGAAAATGGAGATGACCTTCTGCTACTGGGCTGAGCCTTAATTGTGATGCGTTCCTCTGTTTGGCAAGTTCCACCGTTTAAGCTGCTGCTCCAGATGGAGTGGATTTTGCTGGGGATTGCGGTGATGTCCTCGCTGGCTCCTATTTCCGTTCGTCTTCGAGGCTTGCCGCTGGAACGGGGGCTGGCTGCTCAAAGGCCAGGCTTAGTTCTGGCCATGTCTTTGATGAGTTTGTGTTGCGTCTTGCTTCTGGGAGCAATGGGCTTGCGCTTGCCATTGGGGAAACGGCTGCAGAGCAGTCCAGTTTTAGGAGGATGGATCGGGGGGGGAGCCGCTGGAGGAAGCTCACAGCGCGATCGCTCCTGGAAGGCGATTGTTTTACCCTTGCTCTACATCGCGATTTGCTTTGTCTTGAGCTGGTTGGCGGTAATGTTGGGGGGACGGGGTGCTAGGCTTTTTCCGCCTCTCCTGCTGATTTTAGTGACTCGGGGTTGCTTGTTATTTCCTGGGCGTGGGCGTTGGTTCGTTGCGGGAGCAGCGCTAGGCTCATTTGTCATGATGCAGTATTTAGCTTTGCAACGGGTGAGACCGTTTGGGATTCCTTTGGAGCGCTTGCCTAGACTTCCGGGGGGACGTCGTTTGCCCGAGGAGCTGGTTCAGAATCTGCGCTTTAATGCCATGGTCAATGTAACGCTGCTCTTTGCTTTGGTTTTGGGGTTTGTTTTGTTGCTAGTACAAGCAGTCCTGCATGAAGCCCAGAGTCGTCAGCAATTGGCTGAAGCGAATCAACAATTGCGGCGTTATTCCCTTCGAATTGAGGACCAAGCTGCACTCCAGGAGCGTAGCCGCATTGCCCGAGAAATTCACGATACGGTGGGCCATAGCCTGACGGCTCAAAGCATTCAGTTAGAAAATGTGGCGCTGCGATTGGAGGGAGAGCCTGGACAGGAGAAATTGAATCAGGCTCAAGGACATTTAGATCATGCTCGTCGCTTGGGTCGAGAGGCCTTACAAAATGTGCGTCAGGCTGTGGCTCGATTGCGGATTCATCCTTTGCAGGGGCAGAGCTTGGGGGAGGCGATCGCCAAGCTGGTGCAGGAATTTCAAGGTCATAGTTCGATTCCGTTGGAGAGCCGCATTGAACTGAAGAATTCTCCTTCCCAGGATATTTCGATTGTAATCTACCGTATTTTGCAAGAAGGACTTACGAATCTCACGAAGCATAGTAATGCTAAGGCTGCTCAACTAGAGATTTACCAAGATGAACAGGGTTTGCATTTACGGTTATCGGATGATGGGGATGGTTTTGATCCGGCTCAGAATACGACTGGGTTTGGATTACAAAGTATGGCTGAGCGAGCTACTGCCGTTCAGGGGCACTTGGAACTCGTGAGTGCTCCTAAACAAGGAGTTCAATTGAATTTGGATATACCCAATTATTCTGGGTTGTAAGGTGATTTATTTCATTCTCTTTGTTGACTCGCGTCGAGAAAAAACGCTATTCGTCGGGGGATAGCTAGAAGCTTTCTGTCAAAAGAATTTTGTACATCTCTCACAATATTGAAGCAGCACTATCGCCTAAACAAAAAGCTTCTCCGGCTCTTTTTGAGCCGGAGAAGCTTT
This sequence comes from uncultured Pseudanabaenaceae cyanobacterium, assembly GCA_937949725.1. Lineage (GTDB taxonomy): Bacteria > Cyanobacteriota > Cyanobacteriia > PCC-9006 > JAAUQQ01 > JAAUQQ01. The sequence continues at coordinate 13,329 of CALECT010000069.1, read as the reverse complement.
TTGCTATGTCACTCATAATTAGGCATTTTGCCTAATGTCTCTAATCACCACTGCGTAGCTGATCCAAGACTTCGCGATTTTCCAAGGTTGAAGTATCTCCAGAAATCTCTTCCCCAGAGGCAACCTTGCGAAGCAACCGGCGCATGATCTTGCCCGATCGCGTCTTTGGCAAGGCATCAGTGAACTTAATCTCTGAAGGTCGAGCCAAGGCACCAATCTCCTCAACCACATGAGCCTTAATCGCCTTAACCAAGTCATCAGACTCAGCTTGCCCCCCTTCTAGGGTGACAAAGGCAAAGACCTCCTCACCTTTCAGGTCATCGGGACGACCCACCACCGCAGCTTCCGCCACAGCCGGGTGAGACACTAGAGCCGACTCAATCTCCATCGTGCCCAGGCGGTGGCCGGAGACACTAATCACATCATCCACGCGACCCATGACCCAGAAGTAGCCATCTTCATCAATGCGAGCACCATCACCCGCAAAGTAGACATCCTGACCGGGAATCTGCTCGAAGTAGGTCTTGCGGAACCGCTCGGGGTCACCATAGACACCGCGAATCATGCTGGGCCAAGGGTGGCGCACAATCAGATAGCCACCCTGGTTGTTCTCCACTGGCTTACCATCCTTATCCACCACATCGGCAATGATGCCGGGGAAAGGCCGAGCTGCAGAGCCCGGCTTCGTGGGCACCGCACCCGGCAGGGAGGTGATCATCACACCGCCCGTCTCCGTCTGCCACCAGGTATCCACAATGGGGCAGCGCTCCCCACCAATCACCCGGTGGTACCACATCCAAGCCTCAGGGTTGATAGGCTCACCTACCGTTCCCAGCAGGCGCAGAGATGAAAGGTCGCGTGCCTTAGGCAATTCCTCACCCATCTTGATAAAGGCTCGCACTGCCGTTGGTGCCGTATAGAAGATCGAAACCTTGTACTTCTCAACCACATCCCAGAAACAACCGGGATTCGAAGGCCGAGGAGCGCCCTCATACATCAAGCTCGTGGCACCGTTGGACAGCGGACCATACACGATATAGCTATGGCCTGTAATCCAGCCCACATCCGCCGTACACCAGTAGACATCGTCTTCCCGCAGATCAAAGATCCACTTCGTCGTCATATGGGTGTAAAGGTTATAGCCACCCGTAGTATGCACAACCCCTTTTGGTTTTCCGGTACTGCCACTGGTGTAGAGGATGAACAGCACATCTTCGCTGTCCATGGGCTCAGCAGGGCAGGTGGGGGGGACTGTCTGGCGCAGGTCATGCCACCAGTGGTCACGGTTCGCTTCCATGGTGATGGGCTGGCGAGTGCGTTGTACCACCAACACATTCTCAACGCTGGGACAAGCACCATCGGCCAAAGCTTTATCAACTTGGGGCTTGAGCTCAACAATCTTGTCTTTGCGCCAGCCGCCGTCTGCAGTGATGACCAGCTTTGCCTTGCCATCGTTGAGGCGATCGCGCAAAGCCTCCGCACTAAATCCACCAAAGACCACGCTATGGGGCGCACCAATACGGGCACAGGCCAACATCGCCACCGCAGCCTCAGGAACCATGGGCATATAGATGCCAACGACATCGCCCTTGCCCACACCCAGCTTCTTCAAGCTGTTGGCAAACAGGCAAACCTCGCGATGCAGTTGAGCATAGGTCAACACGCGGGCATCGCCGGGTTCACCTTCCCAAATGATTGCTGGCTTGTTGCGGCGATCGGTCTCCAAATGACGATCCAAGCAGTTGTAAGTAATATTCAACTTGCCGCCGCTAAACCACTTGGCATTGGGAGAATTCCATTCCAGGGTCTTATCCCACTTCTTAAACCAATGCAGCTCAGTCTCAGCTAAGTCAGCCCAGAAGCCTTCGGGATCAGCCTTGGCTTGAACATACAGGCGGTGGTAATCGTCCTGGCTCTTCACCTGAGCCTGGCGAGAGAACTCCTCCGAGGGGTAAAACAGACGATTCTCAGTCAGGATCGACTCAATTGAACCTTCTTTAGCATCACTACCACGGCCTGCGAAAGCGACGGTTGCGCCAGCGGCTGCGGTGGCTCCGGCTGCGAGTCCCACTGCGGGACTCGTTGGAGACTTTCCCAAGCTATCTCCCCCCACATTTCCAGCATTAGAATCAGCAGCAGCCTTATCAGTTCCTGCTAAACCTGCCGCCGCCGCTGCTGCACCACCCGCGAGAGCGGCACCACCTGCCATAGCAGCGCCACCAACACCAGAAGCAGCATTACCCAAAGCTCCCGTCGCTCCAGTCGCCGCATCACCTAATCGGCCAGTAGCACCGGAAGTTACATCACCAATCTTGCCAGTTACCCCACCAGCAACGTTCTTACCCGCATCAGCAGCTCCCCCAGCGAGGTCACCTGCTTTACCCGTCACATTACCTGCCGCAGTCTTTCCAGCATCAACGATGCCTTGACCTGCGCCCTTAATGCCAGCGGCAGCATCACCTGCTTTATCCACTGCACCAGTTGCAGCACCTTTGGCCCCCGCAGCTGCCGCTCCGGCTAATCCAGCGACACCAGCAGCAGCGCCAGCAATACCTAAGCCCGTTTTACTCGCAGCGGACCCCGCAGCTTCCGTGCCCTTCGCGACAGCTCCCGAAATCCCACCGGCACCAGCCGAACCATCGGCCCCAGTGCCCATGCTGCCTGTCGCATTGATACTGGAGCCTTCCACAAAGGCTTCGTCTTCTTCCTCATCCTTAGCGGCGGCCAACCACCACAGCAGTCCACCACCAGCAGCTAAGGCTACTAGGGGTAACAGGCCACGCAAGGGAAAACCACCCCGCTTACCTTCACCATCGGCATCACCAGCAGCTGCATCTCCTGCAGCCGCATCAGCATCCCCCTGTTCCAGAGTTGTACCGTCACCCGCCGCAGTGGCATCAGGTGCAGTGTCAGCTTCACCTTCGCCCTCGGCCACCGCATCGGCCGCCGCCGTCTCATCTGCATCGGCGCTAGCAGTATCGTCAGCTGTGGCATCTTCGCCTTCAGTTGCAGCGGTATCCGCATCTGAAACTTCGGCATCTGCATTCTCTGCATCTGCAGCTTCTTCAGAGGCAGTTGCATCAGGGTCATCAGCAGCTTCCAATAGCTCTGAACCGCTGAGCTTACTAACAGCAACACCTCCTGTGGGAGCTTGGCCCTCCGCCACAGCCGCCGCTTCTGCCTCAGCCGCTGCATCCAAGGCGGCTTCTCCTGCAGGGGCAGTTGCGAGGCCCAGGAAGGATTGAACCGCTTCGTTAGGCTCACCTTTATAGACGTAAACCCGAGGTTGGGAGTAGGGATAGGCTGGATTATCAGGCAAAACCTTGTGCATCGGAATCACCTTGATTCCTGGTAAATCCTTGACCTGGCTGTAGAGGGCATAACCCACTCCATCAGTCCCTAAACTATCGATCACAGCAGCGGTGTTGTCGTCTGCCACAGCCTCAGCAGTGGAGCCCGCTGCAAATGCCGCGCTCTGGAACACGGGGTAGGTGCTCAGGGACTGGCGAGTGTCGCTGCTGTCAGGACGATCCACAAAGCGAATCGGTCCTGCAGCGCCACCTAGTTCTGACCAATCGGTGATTTCTCCTCGGAAAAGCTTGGCAAACTGCTCAAAGCCAATATCACCGGCAAAGGCATTTTCTTCGCTGACCACAATGGCAATCTTTTCTCGGTCCAAAACCACTGGAGTCAGGCCCTGTGCTTTTTCAGCATCAGTCAACAATCGACCCGTGGCGGCGATATCCACTGACCCAGATAACAAATTCTCTAACGCAGACTCTGTCCCACTGGTCGCCAGCTCCACTTCTGTGTCAGCAAATTTCCCTTGATAGGCTTGCTTCAAAGACTCGCTGACCACAGCCATGCTTTCGTCACCGTCAATCTTGACCTTCGTTCCACTGGGAACGCTATCGGGCAAGGAGAATTGAGCAATGGTTTGGGCAACAGCGCTGCGATCGCCGCTGTGATTGTGAGGCGTCACAGCGAGCTCGGGAAGCGTAGCTAGAAGAGCGCCTAGCATCAAAGTCGCTAGCGTTTTGCTTTTAATAACCATATTCAATCCTTACAAAAGCCCATGGGACAAAAGAGCTGGCCCGAGAAGACAGTCACTATTTACAAGTGAGTGCCCACTCTCAATCATTCAACAGGCCTAATATCTCAGCTCCTCCTGACAGAGTCAATTGGCGGCGAGGTTCTAGAAACAAAGGACAACAAAAGTATCAGACCAGAAGCAAAAAGAGGGAACTGAACCGAAGTTCAATTCCCTCTTTTCCTACTTTAAGTGAACTGAAATCTAATCCTAAGAAAAGAAATCGGCAACATCATCAAGATGTCGTTGTTAGCCAAGAGTTGACGAGTAGACCACTCATCGTCGCTCATCCAAATGGAATGAGCTAAACATCGTTGCTCCAGTCATCCACTTGGTTCTTAGCTCCTTCGACTGCATCGCCAGCAGCATTTTTGAGACCGGCCGCACCACCTTGGACACCATCAGCAGCATTGGCCACGCCATCCTTGAGGCCACTGGCGACATTGCCAGCACCGTCAGAGAGCTTATTTGCCACACCGCCCACGGTGCCGCTTACGCCATCCACAGCACCCGATGCCACGTCGCCAGCGCCTTTAAGGCCGGTTCCAGCTGCATCAGTTGCTGTATTAGCTGCATTCTTAGCCTTACCAAGTAGGCCAGAGAAGAAGCCACCACCTTTCTTGGCGGCACCGTCCACAGCACCACCTGCTGCAGCGGCGGCTCCTCCAGCAGCAGCGGCTGCACCACCGGCTAAACCAGCAGCGGTACCAGAGATATTGCTACCTAGGCCTTTGGCACCCTCTACAGCACCAGAAGCACCAGTCTGGACGCCCTCACCCAGGCGAGTCGCTCCGCCTTTGAGGCCATCACCGATGCCAGAGACACCACCTTTGAGGCCATCCACTCCGCCTCGAACACCGTCACCGATGCCAGAGACACCGCCTTTGATGCCATCACCGACCCCAGAGACTCCGCCTTTGATACCATCGCCGATACCAGAGACTCCGCCTTTCAAGCCGTCAACGCCACCTTTGACACCTTCACCCAGGCCAGTTACGCCGCCTTTAATGCCTTGGCCAACGTTGCTTACGCCACCTTTGATGCCGTCGCCGACCCCAGAGACACCGCCTTTCAAGCCGTCAACGCCACCTTTAATGCCATCACCAAGACCGGTTACGCCGCCTTTCATGCCCTGGCCAACGCCAGTTACGCCGCCTTTAATGCCTTGGCCAACGTTACTTACGCCGCCCCTAACGCCATTGACTGCGCCACCGACACCATCTTTGGCTTTACCTAAGGCACCACTAGCAGCCCCTAAGCCCGCAGCGCCGATGCCCGCAGCACCCGCTCCCAGTTCACCAGCTTTACCGCGCAGGCCAGAACCCACGCCAACTAACTCACGGGAGTCGCCGTCACGCTCAACAATATTGTCATCATCATCCTTGCCCGCAGCTAGCCACCAGAGCAGTCCACCGCCAGCGGCGATCGCTGCCAATGGCAATACGCCCCAAAGCGGAGAAAGCCCACGGCCCTTCAGCACACCAGCACCGGGAAGATTGGAAACGGCATCTCCAGCCGCACCAGCCGCATTTCCGACTGCATCACCCGCCGCACCGACGGCATCGCCAGCTGCACCAGCTACATTGCCAGCGGCATCACCGACGGCACCGACGGCATCGCCAGCTGCACCAGCCGCGTTACCCGCTGCATCTCCAGCTGCACCCGCGACATTGCCAACTGCATCACCGGCTGCTCCAGCGGCATCACCAGCTGCACCGGCCACGTTACCAGCGGCATCACCGACAGCACCGGCTGCACCACCGGCTGCATCCACGACTTTATTTGCAGCATCACCCGCAACGTTAGCGGCATCACCTGCCGCTGCTGCTGCACCATCCACCACATCACCTGCGGCATCTTTTACAGCCTCAGCCCCTGCCCCAACTTGAGCCAGCGCGTTTTCACCAATGGGGTTCTCACCCGCCGCTAAAGCCGCTGATTCAGCTGCCTCAGCTTCATTAATGGCATCTTGACCTGCGCCATCCGTGGCAACCGCCAAAAAGGCCTGAACAGCGGGAGTAGGCTCGTCCTTGTAAACCAGAACGCGAGGCTGAGAGTAGGGATAAGCCGCATCATTCGGCAAGACCTTGTGCATGGCAAGGATGCGAATCCCAGGCATATCCTTCACCTGGTTGTATGGGGCATAGCCAATACCATCAGTCCCCAGATTCTTGACGACGAGAGCAGTGTTGTCCTCATTCACCGCTTGGGCCGTAGCACCCGCTGTAAAGGGCGTTCCTTCAAAGACCGGATAGAAGCTCAGGCTCTTACGGGTATCGCTAGCATCGGGACGATCAATGAAGCGAATGGCTCCAGCTTCACCCCCTAATTCCGACCAATCACTCACTTCACCCCGAAAAATCTGGGCGAACTGAGCAAAGCCGACGTCACCGCTGAATGCATTCTCCTCAGCTACAAAAATTGCGATTTTCTCTCGCTCTAAGACCACCGGAGTTAAGCCTTGGGACTTCTCCTCTTCACTGAGAGGACGACCCGTAGCTGCTACATCTACCTTGCCAGAGCTGAGGCTTGCTAGGGCAGCGTCGCTCCCATTTGTCTCAACTGTCACTGCTGCATCGGAAAACTGACTGGTGAATTGCTTTTTCAGCGACTCGCTCACCACTGCCATGCTGGCGTCACTGCCAATGGAAACAGATGCATTCTTGGGCAGTTCTGCAGGAATCTCAAAAGAGGGGGCTGCATCCTGGGCGATCGCAGGAACTCGCTGGGACATGCCCACTAAAGCGGCCACGGGAAGCGCAGAGATCGCAACCCAAAGCATCATGCGAGCAGAATTGCTACCGGTTGGGAGTTTCATATTTGTAAGTAATGCTTTAGACAACAACAAACCTGTGATGCTTAGGAGTAAGCGATGGGCTTTGCAGGCCTTAGGTTCAGGTAAACAGGCTCAATATCCCAGCAATGTTTTAGGGAGTCAAATTATTGTTCCAGTTCATTAACGTTGCGCTCTAAAATCCTGTTTTTCTCAATATTTTCGACAATTAAAAACAGTTGTAAATCTGGCTAAAAATCATTGTTTTGGCCCTTTCAAAAGAACCAAAAGCTAATTTTGTAACTCTAATAATTGGTGGAAATATGGGGGGATTATTGCTTTAACGACGCTGCAGACCTTTTTGTAGGCTTAGCTTTACACCTGCTTTTAGACAGGTTGGCTCATCGACAATCTCAATGCTCGAGACAGAGCAGCCTACGAAATAAAACCGCACAGCTTGGTCACCCAAGCTGTGCGGTTTTATTTATTACAAGTAATAAGTTCTGTAGCCTTTAGCTAAGGTGGAGTAGCTACTTAGCGAGAAGCAACAGCAGCGAGTTGTGGCTGGCATTTAACTGCCACGACACCGTCATCATCTACATCAATGAGGGCTGTATCGCCTTCACCCACGGTGCCATCCAAGATAGCCTCAGCTAAGGGATCCTCTAGCAAACGCTGGAGAGAACGGCGCAGGGGACGGGCACCATAGCGCACATCGAAGCCTTCGCGAACGGCTAAAGCCTTGAATGCATCGCTGGCAACCAGCTCAATGCCTTTGGACATTAGGCGACTGCTAATTTCCGTCACCATGATCTCAGCGATGGAAGCCACTTCCTGCTCGTTGAGCTGACGGAAGACGATGACTTCGTCGATGCGGTTGAGAAACTCAGGACGGAAGAACTGTTTGAGCTCGTCCGTGACGCGATCGCGCATGCGCTCGTAATTAGCACTCTCGCTACCGGAGAAATCAAAGCCAATGCCTTGACCCCCCTTCTCAATCGCCTTAGCGCCCAAGTTGGAAGTCATGATGATGACTGTGTTCTTGAAGTCCACTACACGACCTTTGCTGTCAGTCAGGCGACCGTCATCCAAGACTTGCAGTAGCAGATTAAAGACATCGGGGTGAGCCTTTTCGACTTCGTCCAGCAAAACAATGCTGTAGGGACGACGGCGCACAGCTTCAGTTAACTTGCCCCCTTCCTCATGGCCCACAAAGCCTGGAGGAGAGCCAATCAACTTGGAAATCGTGTGGCTTTCCATGAACTCGGACATGTCGACGCGGATAATCGCATCTTCACTGCCAAAGAGCTCTGCTGCCAAAGCCTTGCTGAGCTCGGTCTTGCCAACGCCAGTGGGGCCGCTGAAGAAGAAGCTAGCAATGGGACGATCCGGGCTTTGCAGATTGACGCGAGCGCGACGCATGGCGCGGGATACGGCATTGACCGCTTCTTCCTGACCGATCACACGCTCATGAAGTTGCTCTTCGAGGTGCATCAGCATGGCGGATTCAGACTCCGTCAGCTTCATCACAGGAATGCTGGTCCAAGCAGACAGCACTTGGGCAATGTCTTCAGCTTCAACCTTAGGCGTCTCCAACTGAGGTTGATGGACCTCAGCTGCATCAGGACCTTGATTTTGAACGCGCAACTGACCCTGAATTTGTGCTTCTAGCTGAACTTCACGTTCACGTAGTTCGGCTGCTTTTGCAAAATCCTGGGAACGAATGGAGCCCTGTTTGTCATCCAGGATTTGACCGAGCTGCAAACGCAGTTCACGGTCAGCCTTGGAGCGGCTGTGGCGCAGGCGCACGCGGGAGCTGGCTTCGTCGATCAGGTCGATAGCCTTATCGGGGAGGAAGCGATCGCTAATGTAGCGCTCGGACAAATTCGCTGCCGCTGCCAAAGCCTCATCAGTAATCGTCAAGCGGTGGTGCAGCTCATAGCCATGGCGCACACCGCGCAGAATTTCCAGGGTATCGCCCAAATCAGGCTCACCCACCATCACCTTCTGGAAGCGACGCTCCAAGGCGGCATCCTTCTCAATGTACTGGGTGAACTCGCTCAAGGTCGTGGCACCAATGCATTGGATTTCACCGCGAGCCAGGGCAGGCTTCATTAGGTTGGCAGCATCCATGCTGCCCCCCATGGCACCTGCACCCATGAGGGTGTGGATCTCATCAATGACCAGAACCGTGTTGGGATTCTCACGCATCTCAGCCAGGAGCTGAGTCAAGCGCTCCTCAAACTCACCACGGAATCGGGTGCCCGCCACCATGCCGGTCAAGTCCAGGCTCACCACCTGCACACCAAACATGGACGGAGGAACATCCTCATTAGCAATGCGTTGGGCCAAGCCCTCTGCAAGGGCAGTCTTACCCACGCCAGGCTCACCCACAAGCACAGGGTTGTTCTTGGTGCGGCGACCCAGAATCTGGATAACGCGCTCAATCTCCTTATCGCGACCCACAATGGGGTCCAGCTGACCAGCGATGGCTTTCTCTGTCAGATTGGTTCCGAATTCCTCCAGCATGGGCGTCTTGCCCGGCTGACGAGGTCTACTCTCCTTCTGCCAATCCCCTTCGCCGCCACCCACGGTAGCAACAAGGGTATCTTCAATGGCATCCAGCAGCTCCATCTGTAGCTCTTCTACAGAGATACTAAGCTGGCGCAGGGCTTGGGCAGCCACGGTATCGTCACGGGACAGCACAGCCAGCAGGACATGCTCTGGTCCCACGAAACGCTGTTGACGCTGACGAGCTTCTTGAAGTGCTTGCTCCAGGACCTGGCGAGTCTTGGGCGTAAAGGGTATCTCAGCAGGAACGGGACCGGAACCCCGGCCAGAAATGCCTTCAACCGCTTCTCGCGCATCATCTAGGCCCACACCCATTTCTGCGAGGACTTGGGCGGCAAGACTCGTTTGCTCCCGCAAAATACCCAGCAACAGCTGCTCGGTTCCCACAGAAGACTGCTCTAAGCGGCGAGCCTCCTCTTGGGAAAGCATCACTACAGCAATGGCACGGTCGGTAAAGTACTCAAACATATGGGGTCTTTGATTGCCTCACCAATGGATAGGGCCGGGATGTGAGTCCAGCTTGCCTCAACAATTAAGCTTTCTTAAGGTTCCTTACGAACACTTTAGCGATGATTCACCAATCTGGGTGGTGGTGAGAGCCGTAGTTTTTAGGGGGGTAAGAGCCCTAAAATTACAGCGATGATACGGCCTAGATGTCGGTTTTCCTTATCCCCATTGACCTAGAGCGACCTCGAAAGGTTTAAACCTAGGGTCAGGGATGAGCCGATGCAGCTCTGAGAAAGCAAAGTCGCCGTTCAATTTAGTTTAAAGGGCGAGCTCATGAATTCAGATTGCCCGCGATCGCCCTCAGATGCTCAAACAACCGGTAAGAATCAGGGAGAGAAAACCGACCTTTGCCTAAATTGGTTCAGCCTGAACCCAAGATCTCCCTATAAATTCTGTTCTCAGTGACTTCCTGAAATTTATAGCCTTAAGCCATCAATATGCTGTAGTCAGCCCTACCCCAAAGGCATTTCCTGCAGCTGAAGCCATTCCTTGACGACGTAGGGCGGGACTAACACCTCTCGCTGCTCCTGACCATCCAATGTCACCGTTAAAGTCATCGGTGCAGAACGTTCCAAAGTCATCAATAGGGGCTTGGCATCATATTGAGCCAGGCTGTCAATTGACCACTGCAACTGCGGATCCAGCAGCGTTTCATCAGGGAGCTCCCAAACCTGGTTGCCGCCTTGCTCCACTAATAAAGCTTGGGGATGGCTCAAGGTGAACTGCCCCGGAAAGCTGATCAAGCGCAGGTTCAGCTCGATCACCTGGCCCTCTTTAACTCGCTTAAACAAAATAATTTGCCAGGCCAGATCTTGGTTATCTCGCAGGCTCAGGCGAGAGCGATACATCGTAGTCTGACGTTCTGGCTCAGGATAGGTGTGGATGGAAGCCTGAGCAGGAGCTGAAACAGCAAAGGCCAGCAACAGGCTCAGAGCGAAAGTCATTGCCCGCTTGCCTCTGATGGCCAACCATAAGGACATCAGCTTCACCCAGCTGTTAATCGCGATTCTGCCGAAAGCCTGCTTCGCCATCGCGAGCCAATCAAAAAACACCATGGACTCCAGCAACAATAGGGGCAACATCACCCTTCAATGTATCCCCTAGCCTCTCTGGAGTCTGTACAGATATGGGGAATCCATGTCAGAACGGAGCCCAGCGATCGCAAAACCATAAACCTATCGCAGCATCCTCAACAGCTTGCCGTCCATCGCCTGACCAATCTGCCAACTCAGAGCCGCTGCCCCGTAGCGATTTAGGTGATTGGGCTGGGCAAAGAGTGCATCGTTCCAGAACAGTCCATCCCCCGGTAGCTCCACCCAATGTAGCGGTGTCATTTGCGCGGCCACATCCAAATAGGTGCGGAAAGATTGCTCACGGCTATGGCGCTCAATGTCCAAATACTGCTGACTGAGGGGAAGTTGGACGAAGGCGATCGCCACCCCCTCCTGCTGGCCAAACTGAACCAGGCGATGGAGGGCACGGTTTTGCTCCCCCTGGAGAGAGAAATTGCGATAGTCGCGATCTTGGTCTCCCCTCAGGGGAAGGGGCTGACCCGCCTGGTTTGAGCCCAGCCGTTGATCAACGGATTGAAAGCCCATGGCCTGGAGAAATCGCTTCGAGGCTTGATTTTGAGGCCAGTTTGGCAGTGTTAAAGCAGGCGCAGTCACGGGTGATGGTACTGAAGTCTGACTCCGGCTTGCCTGGAGAGAGGCCGCGCGGCCTGTTCGCGGTGGATTAGCCTGCTCAGCCCGCTGCTTGGCCTCTTGGGCCGCTTGGGTCTGTCGTAACCAAGCCGGTGTAGCGTGCTGCACCAGGGCTGAGGGTGATTGGCCATTCTGGGCTTGGCAGGGGCCGCTGGTGTTGCGGCACCAGTTCACCAAGCGGAAGCCACCGGCAACCGATTCGTCAGCTGTGGGAGTGGCCAAACCATTGGCAAGGTTTGAAGCAGGAGCCACGGGCTGAGGCTTCTGGGGCATGAGAATCGGCAACACCCTGGAGCGGGAATCAACCAAAATTGGAGCCGCTTGGGCCACCACTGCTGCACCAGCGTGAGCAACATTCTCAGCATCGGCTGGGTGCTCTTGCTTCGCGCTCAATCGCTCAGCCTTGGCATTTGCTTTTGTCTGTGATGACCAATCTAGAGGCGATCGCGCCAAGGCCATAACGCTAGCGGGCAACGCACGGGGAATCGGATTGCGAAGAATTTGCCCCAGCTTCTGGGCAATGCTCTTCTCCTGCTCAGAAATTTGGGGATGCAAACCTCGGGCCAAAAAGCGATACCCCGGCGACGCCTTAATCTTGCCCAGGGCTACATCCGGCCGTCCCCCGTTGAGGGCTACGCTGCTGTCCGCCCAAACCACAAGCTTAGGCAACTGTTGAGGCGTCAGCAGCTCCGTCAGCAGCCATTCCACCGTTTGCGCCGAGCTGTCGGATAGGCCCCAGTTGAAAACTTTGAGGTCGCTGTAGCCGCGATCGCCCAAGGACTCCTGCAGAGCCAAAGGATCCACCCCCTGAACAGCGCCTTGACCACCCACAATCAAAATATCTGGCTGACCCACCGTATCCAAGTAGGCCAAATAGCGACGCAACTGTCGATCCAATTCCGGCTGGCCCAGACTGGGGAAAGGGGCTTTCCAGCGTTGGGGTTGAGCCGGGCGGGTTGCTCTAGCCGCAGGTGCTCCAGAACGGGATAGCTCTGCAGACCGAGGCGCAAGGGCAGCCGCAAAGGGGGAGCCACCAGAAGCATTCGCTGCGGCCTCAACGCGGGGCAATCTAGATGAATCATTGGCTCGCGGAGCTGGTTTTGCAGCTTTAGGAGGCAGTACCACAGCCCGCATCGCTGGCTCAAAGGCTGGGGAAACTTCTGTAGGTACAGGCATCCCACCAAATGAGGTCGCCTCGGCAGTCGAAACGTTCAACAATGCTGGATCGTCCAAAGGCTCGGAAAAACTGTCCCAGGCTTCAAATGCTCCAAAATCCAACACTGGGTTGAGATCAATCAGCAATACCTGACGGGGCACAGCCTGACGAGAAAACGCTGGCCCTCTCCTCGGAGAGAACTGTTCTAAGCGTTGGGCTACGAGCTGCGACTGCTGCCCATCCACCGCCTGAAACGAGGGCTGGCTGGCTGGCTGCGATCGCCTCTGTTCAAGCCCATCCTGGGCAACGACTGCCGAAGCGACAAAAAGATTGGCAAGTAATGCAGCAGGAACCGCGATGAGACTCGCAGTGCGGGGAGACAGCAACATGGCAGGTGGGTAGAGGCAGCACCGCGACAAATTTTTTCTCGTCGCGAGATTTATAGCTCCATCATACCCAGGGCTCCCAGGGAAGCCTCAGTTTTTATACTTGCGAAAAGTTAATTAGGGAGAAACGATCTGAGACAACG
>CALECT010000068.1 GCA_937949725.1 uncultured Pseudanabaenaceae cyanobacterium | reverse complement strand
GCCCTTCAGGTGGAGAGCCTAGAGACCCTCAACTCGCTTCACACCACCTTGGGCAACACCGATGGAGTCGAGATTGAATTTCCACCGGAATCCTTAGGTCAAGGCCCAGCTCATCACATGATGCTGACGATTCCCGGTGGTATTCGCATGGAACTCTTTGCAAAATCCTGAAGTGTCTTGCATCTTTTCAATCACTGGCTCAATGGGGCTAACCTTTATCTCTGTTGAGCCTACAACCTTTCTCTCTGGCAATATGTCCCATGGCAAATCCTGGCTGGCCCCATCCCGAATCTCCCTTTCACCCCGGCGAAATTGCCGTTCAGTCTCGCCTGGGCGTTGCAGATAAAATCGATAAGCAAGCGCGGCGCATGATTCGGGACTTTATGCCGGAGCAGCATCGTCAGTTCTTTGCCAAACTGCCCTACGTTATTGTGGCTAGCCTCGACGATCGCCAGCAACCTTGGGCATCCATCCTCCTGGGCAACCCGGGCTTCCTCTTCTCTCGAGACGAACGTCACCTGACTGTTAAAGCCCAGCCTCTCTTTGGCGATCCCTTCGCTGACAATCTCGCCAAAGGCATAGATATCGGCCTACTCGGCATTGAACTCCCCACCCGTCGCCGCAATCGCCTCAATGGCGTTGTTACTGCAACCACTGATTTTGGCTTCGACATTCGCGTTGGACAAAGCTTTGGCAATTGCCCCCAGTACATCCAAACCCGAGCGGCCCAGTGGACCGACTTCGACCCTACAGCTCTCAAGCCCATTCAGTCCATCACCCAGCTCAGCGAAGCAGACCGCAGCCTGATTCAAAACGCAGACACCTTCTTTATCGCCACCGCCTATCAAGGCGATGATGCTGGCAAAGCCAGCGGTGTGGATGTATCCCATCGTGGCGGCAAGCCTGGCTTTGTGCGCGTTGATGCCGATGGCAGCCTCACCATTCCCGATTTCTCTGGCAATCTCATCTTCAATACCCTGGGCAATATTGAACTCAATCCCAAAGCGGGCCTGCTCTTTTTGGACTTTGATCAGGGCAACTTGCTTTACCTCACGGGCAATGCTGAAGTCATTTGGGACGGACCTGAAGTTGAAGCCTATGAAGGCGCTGAGCGATTGCTACGCTTTCAGTTAACCCAGGGCTATCGTGTCGTGGGTAGCTTGCCTACGCCCTGGTCTCAGCCAGAATTCTCACCGTTTCTCGACAAGACTGGAAGCTGGTCCTAGCCTAGGCTAGATGACTCTAAAGGCTCCCCATCCGGCCACCTTGGGATAAATCCCAAGGCTCAAAGCGAAAGCCTACTAGAGTAGGCTGAAATCCTAATAGACAGTTTTTTTAGTCCGTTTTAACGGACTTGAGCTCTTAGCTGTGAGCTTTAGCTCACAGCACCAGGCTGGAGCAAACCTAGCAGTTGGTCGAACTTAGCTGGTCCTAGACTATTTCTTCTCGCTTTGGCCAAACGGTTTCCACTGCCCTGGCGGTGGCGTCAGAAATTCATAGGTACCAGCCGCTTGTCCTGGCTTTGCTGTCACCACAATGTCAAAGGATAATGACACTCGCTCCAGCTCCGTATGGTTCATGCTGACTGCGTGCTGTCGCTTGGATGGGAAGACTACCAACCGTCCCTCCGTTGGTTCATAGATGGCCTGATCTTGGTTTAGCTCATTCCAGCTAGCGATGATATTGGTGTTCTCGCTGCCCAGGCCAGGGCTGACTTCGTTAGGGCGAGAATTATCAAAAAAGATCAGGCAGCCCGATTCATCGCTGCCAGAGTTTGGCACTGAAACGTAATAGACCGCGCTGATATGGGAGGTGTTGTGGCAATGGACTCCCACCTCTTGCCCCGGCTGGGAAACCACTGGCCAGGCTCGCTGGATGTAGAGATCAATCTGGTCCAGATCGATGCCTAGCTCCGTCAGGTACAGCTGCACATTGGCCTCTACCTGGGCAACAACCCAGCTAAAGCGCGGGTCCAGATGCACTTGCTCGACTCCGTGGAGGTCTCCAGTCCAGGCCATTTCGGGGACGTGGCGAGGCGCGGAGCCCTGGGCCTTCATGTCGTAGACCGCTTCGAGAAGCTTGGCTTTGTGGGCTTGGCCTTCGGCAAGATCTTCAAAGTAGACGGCTAGGGGGAAGTGGGTCTCGATGGGCATCGGTCGGGCTCGCAAAGTCTATTTGATTGTAGGGGGAGTTGTGGCTTCAACGTAGGGGGAGGCAAGCGGCAAGGCGGACCCCTTCTGCCTTCCCCTTGAATCTGTGATGCGTTTAGGCCTCCTACAGGGTCTCTACGAAGGCTAAAGGGTTGGCCATATTTTTGGCGAAGCCAAGGATGCCGAGATCGCGATGTTCATACAACATCTGCTCTCCCTCAATCACAAACGTCCCACCTCGCTGGGTCAAGAAATCTCCCTTAGGCACATAGGTCTCCCAATGGCCCAGGCTCTCGCCCATATTCCGGAGCCGCAACGTCGCCAGCTCGAAGGGGCGCTGGAAGCCTTTACCGCCAGCAAATTTGAAGGTCTCACCTTTAATGGCAGGTAAGGCTCCAGTTTTGACCACTTCATCATCGGCGATTAGTTGGGGGGCAGCGCGATCGCCCAAGTACCCCCGAAACACCTCCTTCAACGTCCCCGGACTGCCAATGCCCGCACACATCAACAGCAAATTCAGCCAGCCATTGGCACTGTCCGAGCCCCCCGGCAGCTTCAAAGCCAGTCCTTCGTACAAGCCCAGTTGCTTATGCAGTTCTGCTGTGGGATCGACAAATAGCTGCTCGGTGGGAAAGCCCGTGTAGTCGCAGAAGCGTTGGCCCGCTGCGCGATCGCCAATGCCCACTGCCCTCAACGCAAAGCCCGCTGGAGGAGCATCAAACCACCCATCCCGTTTCAGCCACCAGGCATATTCCAAGGGATCAAAGTCGCCAAAATGGGGCAGCACCAACACCAATGTCTTATAAGCCTTGCAGCCTGACAAAATCGGCAATTGCTCCCCATCACTCACCCGCTCAACGCGGGCTTGGGTCAAAATTTCAAAGCTATTCATGGTCCAATCGCGACAGCATTGCAGTCCCTCGACTGTAACCTGCGGTCTCGATCTTTGGCTTAGAAGTCCGAGGGATGAGTCACTTGTTCAGGGCACAAGGCTATTCAGCCTTGGCCTGTTGGATCGAGCGAATGCCCGCTTGACTCATGCCAGCCCGCTGTAGCTCAACTGATAGCGCCTGCCAGGCGTAGGGCGTATCGGCCTCAACCGCTCGCTCCAGGGCCTCTAGCCACTCGGGCCGAGGCTCCGCATCCCACCAGTTCTCTTGCCCCATGCCCAGTCCTGCCGCTGCACTTTCATGGTTGCTGGGCAATGTAATCGTCACATTGGAGTAAACCTCGCCCGCGCCAAACCTTGCTTGCCAGGTGGTCTTATCCTCCGAGCGATATTTCAAGAGTCGACCGGGTTGCTGAGCAATATTGGCATAGGCTGCCTCTGGAGCCATTCCATTTCCCGTACTCAACTTCAGCGCTAGCCCCATAGCAATGGGCAACTCTTTTTCCCAAGCATCCGCTTTGCAATTCAGGGTTTGAGGACGATGGCGATAGCCCTCGTCAATGAGCTGTTCCAAGGCAACCGGTCCATCAAATAAGCGCTCTGTTAGGCTAGGACCATCCCAGCTCAATCTCGCCGCAGGAGCTTCAGCCAGGGATTCAGCTGGGGATTCGGCCAAAGATTTAGCTGAGGATTCAGAAGCACTATCTTGATTTCTAGAGCGGCTCCGCTTGGTCGCCAAGGCTTTTACCTCAGCTTCAGACTCCCCATCGCTCGATGCCACAGGCGCTGCTTGTAACTGCGCCAGGGATAAACTGGGGTGGGGAGCTGTTGCAAATACATCCATGATGGATGGAGGTTGCTTGAGCTGGTTCAACATCACCCTGGCTCCAACCTCAGGCGATTCTAGTAACACGAAATATTTGCCATCGTCATTGCGAGCAACCTGAACAATTCTATAGTCCACGATGGGCAAGGCTATGACTTCACCTTGCCAGGTGAGTTTCCAGGCTGGGGTGACAAACGGATCTATGGGACGCGCCTCATAGGTCACCGACGCCAGCTCAGGTTGGCTGAGCAACCCCTGCTTTAAGGCTTCACACTGCTGGGGCCAGTTGGCCAGTAATGCGTCGGGGTTGGGGCTCGACTGGGCTGCCGCATGGACCCGCCCCGAGCCCATCAGTGAATTCAGGCCGTAGTGGTGTAGCGCAAGAGCTCCAAACGTAGCCGCCCCTGAAATAAGCGGCGTCAAAACTGCGACCACAAGTTGCTTGACCTGCATTCCCCATCCCCGATTTTGGTAGTGCCTGACTCGAACTCGATGCTCTAGCCTGAGATTTCCCAATTTCCTCCCGGAAATTGAAAAAAGGATCCAGCCAATCACTCCAGGCCAGAGCCTGCCCTTATGAACAGGTAGAACCACGGATAGCGCTTGCTAATTTAGCGTAAAAAATCGCTTTTTTTCGCAATCACAAAAAACTTGCAAAACCTGGCTCCCCCAATGAAGACAACAGGAACGACAGCATAAGCCTTTCAGCCCACCAAGACCAGATTTAGCGATAGCGGCGATGGGTTCTGATATGCCGGTAGGGGTCCTGCTTCCGCACCCAATTGAGAAACTTTTCCAGCTCCGGGGTCTCCCGCAGCAGCTCTGCCGAATTCAGCTCCGTTGCCAAACGTTTGTTGTCAAACAACGTATGGATCTGCTTATGGCAGGAAGGACAAATATCAATCATCGGTCCCACATCCAGCTTTTTGCGCTTCGCATATTGGCGGGGGATCAAATGGTGGACCGTCAGCTTAGGACAATCGCGATCGCACAATTCACAAACCTCGCCCCTTGCCTTGGCCATCCCAACTCAATCTCCAAACAACCTGTAATGCCATCGCCATAGCAATCTTGACCTGACTGACAGCAAAGACCACCAAGCCATTCTGTATGATCTAAAAATGCGCCCTCTAGAGGACTCACCATGCTGAACCTGAAACACCTTGCCAGCGCCAGCATAAGCTGGATGTCCCTAGCAGCCATCCCCTTCAGCCTTCTCAGTATTGTGGCACCTTTACCCAAAGCTGCCATAGCGCAGTATGGTGGCGTCCCCATCGCCGATCGCCAAGGCGACTATGCCACTGCCCTCATGCAAGGCAACCTGGGCTACTACGGCAATGCTAAATGGCTGATTGTGGATAATGAGTTGCTCAACTGTCGCGTCGCTCCTAATGGCGCTGTGAGATCGCGCATCCTCGCTGGTGCCATTGTCAGCGCAGCCTTCCGAGGTCCTGTGAATCAACAGCGACTTTCCGAAGTGACGCCTGATATGGACGCGATCGTCTTCGACAACGGCAGTCCCTGGCTCCGCATCCAAGGCACCGCTGCTGGCCTCGCCTTCCCTCCCGAAGCTCGCAGTGCCAGCCAGCAATTCAAGCCCGGCGAATGCTACATCCGCGCCAACCGCCGCTACGTTGCTCCCATCAATATTGATGCCAAGCTCAAGTAATTCAAGCATCCGCAGCCGAATGATGTGATGCTCCCTTAGAAATCTAGAGGTAAGACTGAGACGGTTCTGCATCTACCGCTGCGGCTTCAGTTTCTAGCCTAGGGAAATAAACGATGAAAGATGTTCCCTCGGAGCCAGTCTTCACATCAACAACTCCGTTTAACCCTTCAACGATGCTACGAACCGCAGCAAGCCCTAAACCAGACCCACTTCTGCCTAACTTCTTCTTTGAGAAAAAGGGTTCAAAGATATGTGCCAAAGCATCGTGAGGAATGCCTTCGCCATTATCTTGAACAACGAGAGCAACATACTGACCTGCGGGGACAGTCATGTAGCCTTCATAGGGGGTTTCTACATCGCAATCTTTGACGAAAATCTCTATATTCCCTTGACTGTGAAGCGCATCAAATGCGTTTGTTACAAGGTTCATGATGATCCGAGTGATCATCGTATTGTCCGCCAAGATTTTTGACTGACTCTCTAACTGCCATTGACAGTCAATATTGGGATCTTCCGACTGCAGAGAAAGAAATGAAGCAGAGTTAAGATATTGAAAAATGGGTAAAGCGAGTGAGATAGCATCGTGACATCTTCTCGACTTCTGTGACAGCATCAAGAGATCCTTCATCATCGCATGGGCCTTACCTGAGGCCTCTTGAATCTGCGACAACATGAATTCTTCCGTTGTTCCCTCAGCAAAAGCGCTCTTTAATACGGGAGGGTAGGCCATAAGGGGATTTAAGATATTACCTAAATCATGGGCTATGCCACTTGCCATAAGCCCCAGAGACTCTAAATGCTGGGCTTTCCCTAGCTTCTTTTCTAATGTGATTGTGGCTTGAGTCGCTTGTTGCAATGACTCATGATTCAGACAAGCTTCCACAGATCGACCAAATTTATTGAGCAGCAAATGGAGTTGGCTGAGCTGCCATTTAGGATATTCACATTTCCGAACTTGATTAATGCATACAACAATAATCTGCTCCTGAGATACAGAAAAGGCTGAGAAAATCCCTGGAAATGATCGAAGAATTGTGGAGGACAAAATTGTCTCCTCAGATTCTCTGAGATCGATACTCATCATGCTTTGAGCCTGTAGGTTTTGCAGCAGCTCCATTGATATAAGCTGCTCTAACTCATGGGGAGATAATTCTGGACAGTTATAGATACAGTGATATTGCTTCTCTGAGCCAAACTTTTGATTTGGCCAGCGCTGGAGATTGACATCAGCATAAATAGCCACAAAGCTTAAGTTTTGGCGAGACATGAGTTTTTGGACAAAAAACTCGCAATTTTCCTCTAGTTCTAAGCTAGTTCCTATCCCTAGTGATAGTTCATACAACATTGAAATGTTGTCTAAAATTTCGCCTGGACTAGGAGTAGAGAATCTTGCTTCCATAAAACTAAAGTCTCGATTTCTTTCACTCACATAAATAAGCCAATGGCCAGCGACTTATTCAAGATTACTAAACTGCTACATCCATCAGAAGCAATTTCACCCTTGAATAAAGCACCAATAATGGGGGCGTCTCCTAAGGTCGCTAGCCCTTGTTGAATCGTTGTCAATTCTTCTGCTCCTAAATCCTCTAAAAACCAGTAGCGCGTCACACAATTGACGATGACGTTACAGACTGGAGATAAGGTATTTTGACTTTTGCATGATTCTAGGGTGCGGTCAACAGCCCGAATCACTGATTGAGGCTGGCCATGTAGAACATGTACGACAGAATTTGCTTGAATGCCACCAATACAAACCATGCCACCATCTTCAGTGACTGCACTGGGCAGACGGACGATATCCTCTGTCTCTTGCTTGAGCATTCCCAGTGGAAAACCGTGGGAGACTCGGCTACCTAGATCCTCTGGAAGTAACGGTTGGTTGATCTGTGCTTCAACGACCTGACGATAAACTTCAAAAGCAGGTTGCCAATTTAATTCATGGAGAATATTGCCCTCGCTGCGAGTGGCGAGGAGGGGGCCATGGAGCCTTTCCCAGCCATGATGCGCTGCAACAACGCCGGAATGGTCAACCAAAGCGAGAACGGCTGCATTCTCAAGCATGCCTTGCTCACCCGTGAAAACGCATTGCTTTTGTTGGTCAGTTTCTGCCCCGAGAATTCCTGCCCCACCACCAAAATATTGGACACGATTGCCAAAGCGACGGTAAAGCCGAGTGATAAATTCAGCCAGGTAAGGCGCATCAGCATCTACCAATACAACGAGGGTGCGATTTGCAGGCAAATCCTCGCGCGAGGGTAAGTGTTCTAAGGAGAAATCGGTGCGATGGAGGTTACGGACAATGAATGGCGATCGCCAAAGAGCCAATCGAGTCACTACACAACCATGATCAAAGGTTTCTTGCCCCACAATGAGGCGCATGAAAATGCCACCAAAACATTGGATATTTGCCTGTTTTAGAGCTTGTAAAAGGTCTGGAAGCTGAGATTGGCTTTTCTCGCTAACAAACATCCACAATGCGTTATCAGGAGCCTGATGCTCCCCAGCCCAGTCAACAATCGTTGCTACATCTAATGACTCAAAAAACATCGCCAGGGAAACCTGAGACTGAGTTCCGATGAAGGTTAGAAGCCTAACTCAGCGGAGTTTCAGTGGAGCTATTAATCTGTTGCATTATTCAGGACTCAGAACAATACAAGCTGCTTGAAACAGATGAGAACAGGCCGTTAAGGTACTTAATCAGGCCAATTCCGAAGAACTAGTAGCCTACCCTAAACAGCGATGTAACTGCTTAATCACAAAATGTACCCCTTCTATCTACGTTAGGTGGTTCTCTCCTATTTCTACCGCTGTAGAGGCTATTTGATACAAATAGCCTAGGGAAAACCCATATTCATCCTGTCTTGATCACAGAATGAGATTTCCAACATTTAAGCGAGCCTTAACAACCCAAAGCATTCTCAAGCAGGGTATTTCCTGCACCTTTATTGATAATGCTCGGTATTGTAGGCTCGCCCTAACAACCTGTTCAAACTTCTGGTCGTCGATTGTCTCTTTCAATTGTGGAGATAAAGCCCTACGCCTCATGGTTATTCAAGCCCTGAAGTCTCCGGCAACCCCAACATCAAATTCATATTCTGCACCGCCGCACCAGATGCCCCCTTGCCCAGATTGTCTAACCGTGCCACCAACAAAGCCTCCTGGGTCGCATCATTGGCAAACACATGCAACTGCACCTCATTTGTCCCGTTGGCATTCTGGATATCCAAAAACGCCCCATTGCGTAACTCATCCATGGGATTCAGCGGAGCCACCTTCACATACTGCTGCCCCGCATAGTAATCCGCCAAAGCCTGCTGCAAATCAGCTCCGTTAGGAGCCTGGCTATTTGAAACTTTGGCCAATGACCACAGCGGCAGAGGCACCTGCACTAGCATCCCCTGGGCAAAGTCCCCCACCGAGGGCACAAACAGCGGCGCATGGCTCAGCTGGGAATAGCAATGCATCTCCTTAACATGCTTGTGGCCAAACCCTAAACCATAGGGACCATAGGGCCACTGTGATCCCGCTTCCCCGTGAGTTGCCTCATAGGCATCAATCATCTTATTGCCACCGCCGGAATAACCCGACACCGCATTAATTGTCAGCGCTGCATCCTTTGCAATGAGCCCTGCTTCCACCAAAGGCCGCACCAGCGCCAAAAAGCCCGTGGGATAGCAGCCGGGATTACTAACGCGCTTGCTAGATGCGATCGCCTCCCGTCCCTCCGGCACCAACTCCGCAAAGCCATAGTCCCAATCCTCTGCCGTGCGATGGGCCGTACTGGCATCCAAAATCCGCACATCAGGATTTGTCACCCAGCTCACCGACTCCAACGCCGCTGCATCGGGCAAACAGAGAATTGCTAGATCCACGCTATTGAGCAACCGCTGGCGTTCTGCCGCATCCTTGCGCAAAGCCGGGTCAATGCGCACAAGCTCTAGGTCCTGGCGATCGCTCAACCGCTGATAAATCTGCAAGCCCGTTGTGCCCGCTTCGCCATCAATGAATACTTTTGGAATCCTATCCTGAGCAGTCGCCATGCCAATCTTCCCGGTAGCCTGGTAGTTGAGTCTCCTATTATTACCTATGCCCCAGGTCAAAATTTACGGAAGAGCCGATTCCCTCCGTCCCATCCGCTCAAAACTCTCTGACGTCATCCAGAGCTGCATGACCGACGGCATCGGTCTTCCGCCCGAAAAACGCTTCCAGCGCTTCATCCTGATTGACCCTGAAGACTTTATTTACTCGATGGACCGCACAGAGCAATACATCATCATCGAAATTGCCATGTTTGAAGGCCGCGACGTTGAAACCAAGAAAAAACTGCTCAAGTTACTGATGGAACGCATCCACAAGCAACTCGACATCCCCACCAACGACATTGAAATCACCATCTACGAAACACCCAAATGCAACTGGGGCATTCGCGGCCAAACCGGCGACGAGCTGGGCCTAAGCTACAAAGTGGAGGTTTAAGCCATGAGCCAAACAGACACCTCAGCCCAGGTTGGACGTATTGTACAAATCAATATTTCCGATGGCGGCGTGCCGAAGTTGCCGGTAGAACAAGCTGAGCTAACGATGGACGGCCTCGTGGGAGACAGACAGAAAAACCTCAAATACCACGGCGGCCCCGACCGAGCCATCTGCCTCTGGTCCGCTGAGATCATTGCGCAGCTTCAAGCCGAAGGTCATCCGATTGAGCCGGGCAGCAGTGGTGAGAATTTGACAATTGAGGGATTGGATTGGGAAGAGATTGCGATCGGCAATCAATACCAGCTTGGCGACAACATTCTAATAGAAATAACCGACTACGCCCAACCCTGCCGCACCATCGCCAAATACTTCACCAGCCGCAAATATGGCCGCATCAGCCAAAAGCGAAATCCCGGCACCAGCCGCCTCTACGCTCGAGTCCTCAAGCCGGGCCTATTGCGGCCAGGTCACCGTATTGGCTTAAAACGGTCCTGTTAGCCTAGGAGAGGAAATCCGCCGCAGTAATGAGGCTGTCATCAATACCAAACAAGATAATGGAGTTTGAGGTATCCGACTTTAAAGTCAGCGAGGTATCTGCGAAGCCCGAAGGAGCAACGGCAAAGCTGTCGAAGGTCAGTCCTGCCGTGCGTAGATCAATCTGGTCAACGCCGTCTTCAAAATCGAGAATGGTATCTAATCCGAACGTGGCGTTTTGATAGGTGAAACGGTCCGGCCCGGCCCCTCCTTCGAGTTGATCATTGCCAGGGCCACCTACAAGGGCATCAAAACCATCATTACCGATGAGAACATCGTCTCCACCCCCACCAATCAGTGTATTTGAACCATGATCTCCAGTAAGTGAATCATCAAAGCGGCTGCCTTGTAAGCGTTCGATATCGATAAAGAAATCACCTTCTGCTTCCCCACCAGTAGCAGTATTGGCTAACAGATTGACATTGACCGCCACGAAAGATGTGGCATAGTCAGCCCAATCAAAGCCAGCGCCACCGTTGAGGATGTCGTTACCCAGACCGCCGCGCAGAAAATCAGTGCCTTCAGCTCCAAACAAAATGTCATTCCCATTAGCACCCCAGAGACGATTATTACCTGCATCTCCTGTTAAATCATCATCAAAGAAACTGCCACGTAGGTTCTCAATATTAATAAACTGGTCTCCTGTGGCATCGCCACTGCTACCCAAACCCGTCGTAAGGCTGGCGCTGACAGCGGCAGGTGAATTGAGGTAGTCAACGAAGTCTTTGCTTGCTCCACCATCGAGCCGATCTGCCCCTGCTTCACCTCGTAAATAATCAGCGCCATCGCGACCAAAGAGAAAGTCATCCCCAGCTAAACCTGAGATCACATTATTACCACTGTCACCTAGTAGCTGATCACCAAAACGGCTGCCACGCAAGCTTTCGATATTGTGCAGAGTATCGCCTGTGGCATGCCCCCCTGTTCCGACCCCAGAGAGTAGATCGACTTGAACTGCTGCATTGGAATTGACGTAGTCGGCGAGGTCATTACCCAAGCCACCATCGAGCCGATCTGCACCGGCTTGTCCTCGCAGATGGTCGATCCCACTGCCGCCACTAATGTCATCATCACCGCGCCCTCCAAAGAAAATATCATTACCGGCTAGCCCTTCGATAAAATCATCTTGGTCAGTTCCAATCAGCAGTTCTGAAGCAACAGTGCCTAAAATCGTATTCTTCTGGGTGATCTGATGGATTACTCCGGTGTTGTTGCCTTCAGTACTAAATAAGGAACCGACGGAAGAAAGATCGGCGACAAACAAGCTATTTTCACTCGCAGCCAAAGTGATGGGATGACCTACATTAGCCGCTTCATTGCGAATGAACTGACTAGATTCTCCTGTCTCTAAGTCATAGCGAATGACAGGGTTTTCAGCATTGTTTAGGCCACCTTTACCAAACTCACCAAAAAAACCAACCAAGATGCTATTGCTAAACTCATCACTGAAGCCACTTGGAGCGAGAGCTAAGCTAGCAGGTCCCTCACTTTCAGAGCCATCTAAGGGCTGAAAGACAGCGACTGGATTGACATAATCGAGGGAATCAGTGACCTCGTTACCATTGCCATCAATGATAAGACCAGTGCGATAAGCGGTGCCTTCTAAGGCGAAGCCAAAGTCTTCGATCTCACCGCCAATGTCTTCCACCACAAGACGATTCAATTCATCTACAGTTAAAGGCTCACCAGGATTTCCATCGATACCATCAATGCCATTTTCGATGAAAAGCAACTCACCTGTCGAGTCGGAAAAGACAAAATCAGCAGGGTTTCTGAGCCCCGCAGCAACTTGTGAAATAGCACTAAATTCAGGTGTTATTTGGGCAGTGCTTAACGAAATTCGATAAATAGAATCTGCTTCAAGATCTGTTGTTGGAAGATTAAATTCGCTACTGCTAAGAGTAATCAGATTAACGGATCTCTGGTTATTGCCTTCAGCACCAAACCCTAAGAATATTTCGTATTCGTCTGCGCCAACCTCTCGTAATGTCAACGCAACAGCTCTATGGACTGAATCAGTGAATGCAAAATCTAAGCTTCCTAACAAGCTCAATAACAAAGGGTCGCTGCCAGTCATTGCACCAGATTGACGAAAGACAGAAATCTTGGTTGTGCCACTGGTGCGACCTAAACCATCTTGGCTAGATACAAAAACTAAATCTGCGGCCTGTTGAATATGGGTAATGGTGGCGGGTAGTCCTGTGGCAACAGTTTCCTGCTGTTCTGCCACACCATCTCCATCACCATCCACCAGGAGGAGTAACTCACTGTTACCACTGCCATAGCTAGTCGTACTGCCATCGTTAACGCCCACTAAGAGCGCCCCTTCATCCAGCACCGCTATCCCGTTGGGATAATTTAGGCCTTGGGCAAAAGTTGTCGCAGAGAATCCCAAGGCAACTGGAAGAGATTCCTCCACAAGGGTTAATTCTGCCTCTTGTTGTATGGGCTGGATATTATAGTTATCCCCCGGAAGCAGAGACAATACAATACTTTCATTTGCTTCTAGCAATGCATCTTCTAGCGGCAATACGGTCAATGAAAGGCTCGATTCTCCGGCAGGCAAGATGAACGTCCCTTGATTGCCAGTCAAGGTTTCTGCACCTTCTAGGATGTAATCAATGCCCAACGTGGCACTGCCTTCCAAGACAAAGCTAACCGTTGTTGGTATTGGTGAAACACCCTGACTTTCCACCACAAACTGGCTTGTGAAGGCTCCGGCTTCTTTAGACAATCCCTGGGCCAAGACTCCGATCGCAGGCTTGGCTTGGTACAGCGTAATTTGATTGCCGTTAAAGGCTGCGGCTAAGACATCTAAGCCTCCATCACCGTTGAAGTCCGCAGCGATGGCTGCTGTTGCACCATCAACATCATCGGCAATAACCTGTGCTGGCCCAAATGTTCCACCTAAGTTTTCGTACCAGGCAACGGTATCGTCTCCAAACGATGCAGCAATCACATCTGCATCACCATCTCCATCAACATCTGCTGATGTAATCGAAAAGGCCTCATCTGCGGTGGTCGTGATCAAATTTGCACTACTAAAGCTGCCATTGCCTAGATTCTCATACCAGGCAATAGTGTCGTCATCTCTAGAAGCTGCCAAAACATCCAAATCTCCATCTAGATCGACGTCTGCGGTGATGACCGAGAAGGCTCCATCAGCGGTAGAAGAAATGAGAGATTGGGAGCCAAAGTTGCCATTCCCCAGATTTTCATACCAAGCAACTTTATTGTCAGAGCGAGAAGCAGACAAAACATCTAGGTCACCATCACCATCCAGGTCTGCAGTGGCAACGGTGCGAGCTCCAGCGGCATCCGTTGTAATGACATTGCGGCTTTCAGAGAATGAATTACCGCCTAAATTTTCATACCAAGCGATCGCACCATCAAAAAATGAAGCGGCTAATACATCCAGATCTCCATCATCATCAATGTCGACAGTGACGACTGAAGCAGGTCCATCTGAAGCCGTAGAAATGAGTTGTTGGGGACCAAAATTGCCCCCTCCCAAATTCTCATACCAGGCAATTTTGTCATCCCCCAGGGAACCCGAGAAAATATCTAAATCACCATCACCATCTAGATCCGCAGTATCTGCTGCAATAATGCCTGTCACTTCATCTGAGACCACAAAAGCCTCAGAAAATTGCCCTTGCCCCAAGTTCTGAAACCAGACGAGTTCGCCAGCTGAGCGATTCGCAGACAAAATATCTAAATCGCCATCACCATCTAAATCAGGAGCAGCTAAGAAAAGTACGCCTAGGGCATTATCAGAAACAACAACGGGTGAACCAAAGCGTGAAGAAGTCATAGGTGGGGGATTCGTAATAATTTGAATATCGTCATAAACTTGCGTTTCAAACCCAATGACCTCACCCAAGGGATTGGTTTGCGGCAAGATGTAAGTTGGGGTAAACGTGGCCTGGTCTAAATCACCATTGGCTTGGAAAGAGACTTCAACCTGGAGATGACCATAGTGCTTACCGCCTTCACTGAGGCGATCTATTTCACCATCTCCATCGCTATCAATCCAAATCTCAGGTGAGTCATCATTGGCAATAAAAGTCTGATAAGGGTTGTTTGAAACAGGGAGTGTGGGCGATCGCAATCCATCCCCGCCGATGCCAATGTCGTAGTAGTGAATTCCATTCACCACTGAATGTTCATACATCTCGTCGTGGCCCGAGAATACAGCTGTTACCCCATACTGCTCAAAG
Source organism: uncultured Pseudanabaenaceae cyanobacterium (assembly GCA_937949725.1). GTDB lineage: Bacteria > Cyanobacteriota > Cyanobacteriia > PCC-9006 > JAAUQQ01 > JAAUQQ01. Next base: position 4,664 of record CALECT010000068.1, on the reverse strand, counting down.
AGGGGTGAGTAAACTTGCAGCGGAATGCTAGATTGGCGATCGCCGAACTCAATCGGCAAACCATGGATACCGCTGGAGTAGGGCGCATGGTGAAACTGCACAAAGATTGTTTGGCCTAAGGCTTGAGCTTCAGCAAGCTGTGCCTCGGCCCATGCGTATTGAAGACTGCCTGGATTAAAGTCTGGAGCATTCGCCTCAGGCAAGATGAAGAAGCTCGAATCTTGAGCAGATTGATGAACCTCACCGTCGCTAGAGTCCAGCGTGATGAATGTAACTTTGCCATAGTCCAGGCGATAGTAACGCCCCTCATGTTTGCCTTCATCTTCCAGGGTGGTTGGGTCATCAACTGCGCCATTGGACGGGACTTCAAAATAGGTTAAGTACTTATCAGTTGAAAAATTAGTCGCTGAGACCGTCCCGAGCCCTTCGACCAGGATGTCTTGGTCATAGCCCCCTAGCACTCCTGGACCACCGAAGTTTTCGTGGTTGCCTAAGGCTGGAAGAATCGGGATATGGCTTGCTAAGCCAACGTCACTGTAAGAGCCTGTAATACTATCTTGAATGCCAACTCCACCTGCATTGTGACGCCAAAACTCATCCCAATCTCGCTGCTCACCACCGGATTCAACGAGGTCTCCCGCGATCAAGACTAAGTCTGGACTAAAGTCGGCGATCGCCGCTAAGTTCTCGCGATAGCCATCAGTTTGATTGAGTAAATACCGTTCTTGCCCATTACTATCAGTTTCGATCCAGCTAGGGCGCTCAACTCCTGGATTAGACCAAATCTGTCTGTTTACCGAAGATTCAGGCTCTGTTTCAGAATCCGCATAAACTGCAAAACGAACCGTTTCTGTACTGCTAGGGGCAGTGCCCAATGTGGCTTGAAATGAAGGAACATTGGCATCACCATTCAAGCTGACCGAGTAGTTGTAGTCACTGCTCGGAGAAAGCCCAGTCACACGAATACTATGCTTGTAAGGCAAGCCAGGTCGGTTGCCCCCTACTAAGTTTTCGACCTCTGATGTTTGGTAAGCCAGTTCCGCCGCCAAAGCAGGGGTAGACTCAAACGTTCCAATACCCTGCACCGTGAGCAAATTGGGCTCATTGGTATCTGTAAACCAGGTAACCGTGATGGCATCAGAGGCCGGATTTTGAATGTAAGGAGCTGTGCGAAATTCAGCCATACCAACACCACCGAAGAGAGAGGGGGACACTACTTTGCCAATAGCCGCGATCTAGATGACCTGCAAGCGACATTCACTAACAATGGACTGAGCCAGTTTTTTTCAGTGCTGCCGAGGCAAATACTTGATGGCATTATTCAATTGCCACAAACTATATTGCTGTTCCAAATTTTACGGTCACGCCACCCAGAAGATAAGTACCTTTACTTAAAATTTAAGGGCAATAACTCATGACCCAGGACTGTCGCTAGCTAAAAGCACTGACTCAGCCCCTTTTGCACCCTAACCAAATATTTCGCTAGCCGGAACTCAGGTCACATCCTTATAAAGAGGTCCCAGCAATAGCAGCCTCTTTGGCAAGGCTCTGCAGTCAGGTCTTGGGTAGAAGGGGGAGACATGACTGAAGAAGATACAGTTAGGGCCTCAAAATGAAAGCCAACTTAACTGAGGAAATCAGCTGCAGTGATGTGAGGCTATCATTCCCCCAAGAAGAGGATGGCGTTTGAGACATTTGCAAGTGAGCAAGATATCTGCCCCTTGAGAAGGCAGGCTAAAGCGACCCAAGCTCAGCTTCGTCATGGGCAAGCTAATCGAGTCCACGCAATCCTTAAAGTCAAAATGGCATTGAGCCCGAAAGTGAAAGATTGATAGGTGAAACGATCCAGACCAAGCAGGACCGGTCTAGATTGCGAGGACGAGGGAAAACGAAGTGGAGGGATGATTTGGGGCTCCAGCCAGTGCGTAGTCACTAACACGAAAAGCCTCAAGGAGGTGATTCTCTCAAGAGGCATTCAGTCTTCTTCTAGATAACAGACCAGCCCTCTGCTTGCAGGTTACCTCACCTGCAACGGCTAGCTGATTTAAACAAACAATAGCCCTAGGCAAAGGTGCCCAGGGCTATTGAAACAATAGAACGCAATTCAATTCAACCAAGCTATGTGCAATTTTCTAACTAGAGTGGGCAGATAACAGCGACTTCCTTAACCACAGATGCCTCAGGTTCAATCAACCTTTGCAATGATGGGTTTGTTTGCCATGCGACTTTGCACCTTTTAATAATAAACAAGCAGCGCAGAAGGTGACAATCACAGACCCTGGAATATGGGCATTTAGAAGTGAAGTTGGAGCTGCGAGGACAAAGCAGGAGACGCAGGCTTTATCGCTCAATTCCTGTGGGAGGAACAGTTGTTAAGTGCTCCTTGCGTCTGTAATTAAACTATCATTCTTCTGGCTCAAATTTTGCACTTGAAAAACTTCTTAAGGCTTATCTGAGCAAGAATCTTATGTGATTTTTCTTTTGTGAAACAAATCCCCAAAGTCTAGCCATACGTGCTCGGGGAGGTTGATTGGCACGAGCTCGGATTGAGTTTTAAACAGCAAATAGCCCCAAGCAGTTGGCTTGAGGCTAGAGACACAACAGAACGTGATTCAATTCAATCAAACTATTTACGGTTACTTACTAGAGTTGATAAACCACAACCACTTCAGTTGTTGTTGACGTCAAAACCTCTTAGGAGGTCAGTGAGCTTAGGATCTACACATCATCGATTCTAAAGCTGTCACGAATGACTCGGGACCTAAACCCGAAAGGGAGTGTAGAGGGCCTCAAAGGAGACGTTCAAGAGTCGAAGTCGATGGGCTGAGAAATGGACAGGAGGCACGGGTTCATTTCCCTCGTTTCTTGGAAGGACGTTTTGTTTTGTCCTGTGCCTTGAACTCAATCTAGCAATGCTCCTAGGGGATGGCAAGGCAACGTAAACAAGCGAAAACTAACTGGAGTGTTGGCTTTCTTGTATGTGTTGTTTAACACTTTTGTGTTGACGTTTTCGTTTGCTTCGCTATCCTCCTGCGACTTATGACGCTGGCTCAGGCCTTGCTCGGAAGTAGCGGAAGTCTTCGTCCTGGTGGCTGAGCTGGGCCCAGCCAATATCCTGCTGCTGGAAGCGCTCGACAAGCTTGGCGCAGGCGGGGCGTTCTGATGCGTAGTGACCGGAGTCGATCAGGATGAGGTTGCGATCGCGCGCCTCCTGGAACTGATGAAACTTACAATCCGCCGTCAGGTAAACCTGAGCCCCTGTCTTACAGACTGCGCCGATATAGCTTGCCCCAGAGCCCCCCAGCACTGCTACCCGTTCAATGGTTTGCTGCAAGTCCACAGCCGGAGAGTAGAGCAGCTCGGGCGGCGCTAGCTGGGTCTGAATCTTGGCCAGCAGTTGCTCCAGGGTTAATGCCGGTACCAGAGTCCCGACTCGGCCATAGCCTAGGTCGTTTTTAGGGCCATTCTGAGTGGCTTCTACAGGGTCACAGTTCTGCAAGTCCAGTAGCTGAGCTAGGACGTCCGCCGTGCCATCCTCCACTTGGTCAAAGTTGGTATGGGCGCTGTAGACCCCGATGCCATGGGCCATGGCGAGGTGGACCATTTCACCAATGGGGTCGCCGCGTTTGATCGATGTGAGACTGCCGAAGATGAGGGGATGGTGGGCAAAGATGAGGTTGACGGGATTGCCTTGGGACTTCAGGGCGATCGCCTCTTCCATCACCGCCAAAGTTGGCGTCAAACAAACTAAAACGCCCACGGGCTGCTCTAAAACTCCCGGCTCAATTTGCCAGCCGCAGTTATCCCACTTTTCTTGCCAGGCGGGGTTGGCCCAAGCTTCAAACTGAGCAATGAAATCGCGAATCATCATCGGCCAAAAGTCCTTGAATCCTAGGTAATGTCACCCGTGGGAATAGCTGACTGCCACTAGCTTAGGGCGAAATTATCCGGCATTCCACGGCAGCCGTAAATATTAGCTGTTAAGGCTGGGTCTTGCCCCCTATCTGTTCGCTTTGGGAGCCCCCCTGCGAGTCCCGGAGAGTCGCAATATATTAGGCGCAATTCCTGAAGGTGCAATGTTGTTAATCGCACGATCTATTCACAACGTTCTACGGAAGTTGTAAGAGAAATGGCGTATTTTTGCGGCAATTGCGTAAATCATCCTGACTCAATCTCATTTGGATTGATCTTTCTAGGGGATAACGCAACATCTATAGGGACTCAGGCCAGCTTATCCTCCCAAGCAAGGACTACAGTGATGCATCGTTCCGATTTTATATTTGAGACTATTGAAGCCGTAGGGATCGATCCTGATAGCTATAGCCAGCCCAGCATTCATGATTGGCTAGCACAAACGATTAAGAAGCTGAGCCAGCAGGCTCGCAGTACGAGTACGAGCTGCCGCCCCAGCCAACGCAATGGCTACTACCATGTCACCCATGGTCAAACGACCCATCATTTGACGGCTTATGAGGCCTATCGCTTCTTGCAGTCCATTCTGTGGCTATATGACATCAACGAGACTGAAGCCTAAAGGTCTAGCTCCTAAAGCCTTGAAGGTTAACGCGATCCAAAAGAGCAGGTCAGCTAATTGCTGACCTGCTCTTTTCCTATTTCATGGGCAAAGGGAGCATTTACTTGCTGTGGCGCTCGATCGCAAAGCC
>CALECT010000067.1 GCA_937949725.1 uncultured Pseudanabaenaceae cyanobacterium | reverse complement strand
CTTGTCACGCTAATTAGCGGTATTGGTTTTCAAGCTGCGATCGTCTCAGGCAACGGTGCAGATTTCCTTTGGCTAATGGAGCTGCATCGCGGTAAATTTGGCCGCATCAACTTAGAAATGGTGTATCCCTTTCTCAATGGCCTAGGTCTTCTAACCTTGGTCATAACGGGAGGACTGATGTGGTGGCGCTCTCCCAGTCGCACCTCCAAGATAAGTTAGAACTATTGAGTTTTAGTCATGCGCCGTCGGCAATTTCTCAGTCTTCTGGCAGCAGCTCCCAGCGCTGTTCTAATCTCACAATGTCGCGGCACTTCTAGACGTAACGGTTGGCAACGCGCCAAGAGCCAGAATGGCCTTCTAGAACTTACGCTACAAGCTAAACAGCGCTCAGTATCTCTAGGCAATCAATCCGCTCGTGTACTGAGCTATAACGGCCAAGTTCCAGGTCCAGTATTGGACGTAAAGGCGGGAGATCGCGTTGCAGTCACCCTCGACAATCAGCTTGATACTCCCACCAATCTCCACTACCACGGGCTCCACATCTCCCCCGACATCGACAACGTTTTTCACGAAGTGGCAGCGGGGGAGCAATACCGCTATGAATTTGATATTCCTTCTAATCACCCAACCACAACCGGCTGGTATCACCCCCACTATCACCTGATGACGGCTCAGCAGGTATTTGGCGGCTTAGCAGGACCACTCATCATCCGAGGTGAACTCGATGAGATTCCCGAGATACAACAGGCTAGCGAGGCTTTGTTGCTGATACAAGACTTTGCCCTTAATGACCAAAACGAGCCCCTTCAGCCCCATCCTCTGGCCGAGCGCTGGGGTCGTGAAGGCAATTTACTGTTGGGCAATGGGCAACAGAATCCGATCATTGAACTTCCGCAAAATGGCCTGCTTCGGCTGCGGCTAATCAATGCATCTGCTTCCCGCATTTATCAGCTTCAGTTGCTGGAACACCCTTGGCACTTAATCGCTACAGACCGAGGAGCGATAGCGGAACCCGTCGAGTTAGATAATCTAATTCTCTCCCCCGGAGAACGGGTGGAGTTGCTAATTCCGGGGGATCGCGAACCTGGTGACTATGTCATCAAAAGCTTCCCATATGAGCGCGGCACGGGTGAGATGATGGCTGCCTTTGGTCAATCGGTCTTGCAAATGCCAGGTATTACAGCACCAAATGAGCAAGTGATTGCCACGCTACGCTATGAAAGAAGGGCTCGTACCGAGCCCTTAACATTGCCTAAGAAACTACTGTCGGTTGAGCCCTTACCCTCTGCTCAACATCAACGGCAATTTATTCTCAATCACGGTATTGACTATGAAGCTGGATCAACTGGCTTTACCATCAATGAGAAATCTTTCATGATGGGACGGGTAAATACCCGCGTCAGCCTAGGTGACACAGAGGATTGGACCATCATCAACAAAGCGAGTCTGGCTCATCCGTTCCATCTGCATACCAATCGTTTTCAGGTCTTGAGTCGCAACGGAAAGCCAGAGCCATACTTGGTGTGGAAAGATACTGTAGCTTTGGCAGCCTACGAGACTGTTGTCATTCGAGTCCGTTTCGAGGACTTCCCTGGCAAAACGGTCTACCACTGCCATGTGCTTGACCATGAAGATAGAGGCATGATGGGTATTTTAGAAATTGTCTAAGTTTCGATAAAATGGCTGCTCTCTATCTTACGGTTCACAATTTACTGGGGAATAGAATGAAGCGACAACTTGTTTCTCCCACTACTTCTTAATTTTTTAGATAAACAGATCCAGAACCTTACATTTTCAGCCACTGGCAGAAATCCAAATAGACTTGAGATCATAAAATTTACCGCGCTGTTCCAAAGCAAAGCCTCCCAACAACAGCCCTAAACACAGCTCGACAAATGGCATCTTCAACTGCTGATGCAAGTCCACAAAGCGGATATCGAAGGGGTGCAGTTTAAACCAAGCAGCAATCTGCTCAATCCAATCTGACACATTCTCCGCATGGGACAGATCAACTCGCTCCAGATCCTGCTCAGCTAAAGCGACCGCCTCATCCACATCCAGCTCAACAAACACCGAATCTTCTTCATCTAGTGGCCCGGTCACCTTTGGACTCCGCACCCGCCCACCCGGCTTCACAAACTCAGAGACATCCACAAACTGCGTTTCTCGAATCAACCCTTCGGGCAGCGAATCATCAAACCTTGGCCCCTGGGTGTTGTAGTCCTCCTCCCAATTATCAAGTAACAACATTGCTCGCTCTCGGTAAAGCTGCGCCAAACGGTCCATGTACAGCCCACCTACCCGAAGCTGTTCAGTCGGCGGCAACTTCGCCAGCACCTGGTCGAACTGACGCACCAGACCCGGCATGTTCACTTCTTCCAGGTCTTCAAAGCCCTCTTTAATGCGGCTTTCTAGCGCGAGTTCCAACTGCTGCCAATGCACCATTTAACGAAAGTCCTCCGAGAGCTCCCGCAACGGACAGGAAAATAAGGGGCATTTTAACAGCTAAAACAATTCTGCTATCCAGGAACTTTCACAATCTCATCTGGGCAATCATCAATGCCCTTGGGGGTGACTTGACCTTCTGCTTTAGATCGGCAGAAGGCCCAACAGCAAAAAGCAGGCAACCAAACGGTTGCCTGCTAAGGGAAAAGATTCATTCAATATCTCTAGTGAAGTGGCTCAAGAAAGGGAATGGTTTATCAGGCCACTCCCAATGGAGTCAAACTTTGAAAACTGGGTGCTTAGTCGTCGCGATCGCGCAACACAGACTCAACGAAGTTGGCATCGTAGGAATTCACTTCCAGGCCAGCTGCTTCGAGGATGTTCTCGCCAGTCACGTTGCCAGAGCGCAGTTGGCCCTGCAAGGTGCCATAGCCAGAGATGCCGTCGAGCTGCCCTCGGTAAGCCTGGCCAGCCGCTTGGAAAGGGGTGAGGGCGAAAGCACTGGTGGAGGCGAGCAGTGTGGCGGAGAAAGCGATGGCGGAAACGGTGCGGGTGATGAGTTTCATGGAATTAATCCTTGCGTAATTGAATTTGGGGGTTGATTGAGAACGGGAGCTGTAGCCTGATGCGAAGCCGTGAAGAGGAAGGCTTAATCGTTGTTGTTGTCGCGGAGGATGCTCTCAACGAAGTTGGCATCAGAAGCGTTGACCTCTAGGCCAGCTGCTTCGAGGATGTCCTCGCCTGTGACGCTACCGTTGCGGATGTCGAACTCTAGAGCTTGATAGCCAGCGATGCCGTTGAGCTGACCCCGATAGGCTTGGCTTGCGGCTTGGAAGGGGGTGATCGCAAAAGCGCTGGTGGTCGCGAACAAAGTAGCGGTGAAGGCGATGGCGGAAACGGTGCGGGTGATAAAGGTCATTGGTCGTAGACTCCGTAGATTTGGAAGGGCTTTGAAGTAGCCCGTTCGTTTCGATGTCTACAGAATGCATCGCTTCCCTGAGTCCTATCTGGGGGCTATCTGAAAGGTTGATAGTCGTTGGCTGAGATTTGGCTGTGAAGGTAAAAGCCCCAGCCACTCGCTTAGGAATGACTGGGGCTTTGTCTGTCAGAACCATCAGAACAACAGAAGATACGTTTCAACCTTGGCCTTAGCGGCAGGGCTTTTCATTGGGGCATAAGGATCGTTATGCGGAAGGCAACATGCCCTCAGCTTGCAGTGGCTTCCTGACTAAGCAGCCCCGCAGTTCTCTTAGCCCATCGTGCGGCAACTGTACGTGGAGCGTTCATCGGAATCCCTATTGCCAACCGAGTCAACTCCCGCAAGTGATTGGTGGTGGGCGGGCGATGCCTCAAAATACCCGCCTCCACGAGATCAGCTTGGAAGCGCATAAAAGAATGCCACTCCCAGTCCAATCTGTCTTCGTCATTTTGAGAAAGCTGCTCTGCTAAAGCACGGAGGTGCTCGAATTTACTAGTCATACTGTCTCCCTAGAAGATTCAAGAGCTTGGGCATATTAATGCCCCAAAACCAGGTGCAGCAAGTGATTAGCACCTGTATAGGCTTTAATCAATCTTGTCCGCATCTATCACTGCCACTCCACCTATTATAAGTTTTATATTTTTGTCTTGACATTAGAAAATTATGAGAAACGTAGCCGATTTCTCCTATAAAGAGCCCTCATTCTGAGAAGTCTTTGGCCTCTAATCATCAAAACACTGGGGAATTGAGAAGAGAACTGATTGTGCCTGGGCTATCACCACCGCCCTCCCCTTCGTTGCTGCCCCATGGCCCAATACTTCAGCATTTCCCGTTGTCGCCTCACCCTCGCTCTGGCCATCGCCTCACCTGTCTCCATCGGCTTAGGGATTGGCCTGGGGAGCTGCGTTGGAGAAGCCAGCCCGCGAGCGCACTGCCTGAGCTCTGCATTGCATCCACTCCAGAGGGAGAAACATCGGTGAGCTACGGGACTTGTAAGCCCGATCCGATTACTGAGATTTAATTGCCCAGTTCTTCCCGTAGTTGGGCAGACAGCGTCGCCTCTGTCTCGCTAGTGGTTTCTGCTAGCTCGAATTGCTCCAGCAGCTTAAACAGCTTCTCCCTCGTCTTAGCCTCCTTCGATATTCCGTCATGTGGCGGTTTATCCGTCTTGGCGGTTTCCTTTGGGCCTGCCAAGTATCGCTCTACTGTCCGAGCTGACTTGCCCACTATGGTCATCAGTGCAGGAGTAAGCGCCTTCTGTCCTTTCTTGGGCTTGCCTCGCTTGTTCCGGTACCCCGCCTCTACCAACCGATCTGCGAGTTCCCTCACCTCTGCCGGTGTGTAGTCCCTCCTCTTCTCATTTTCCGCCGCCTCAATGGCGATCGCCCGCTCTGAATCGTCCGCCGCGTTGAAGTCGAAGGCTCTCACCGGCACCTCACCACCGGGAAACAGTTCAGCAAATCGTTGAGGTTCAGTCTTCTCCAGCAGTTGCAACGCCGCCCGTCGATGCCCACCTGCAAGTAGATGACCTTCAGAATCAACAGCGAGAGGCTGAATCAGTCCCACGGCTGCAATGTTCGCTGCCAGCTCGTCAACATGGGTAGGATTTAACTCTCGCGTATCGCCATGGGGACGATCTCTAATCTCTTCTAGTTTGAGCCCGCGCTTAGTGGTGGGAATGCTATGTTTTTTCTTCGCTCCTTGAAGAACTCCGGTGATAGAATCCAACCGCTTTGAACTACTCATAGCCGCCTCTTAAATACTTCGCGCCCCAAAGCCTTCCACTCCTCCCAGCTCTTAGATGCTGAGATGCCTTTTAGCTGACCAACATGCTGACCAGTGGAAATTGCATCCAAATAGCACTCACGCCGCGTTATTGATTGGCTTAGCACAGGCAGTTCCGCACTTCGCATTGCTTGCAATGTCTGTTCAGCTCGCTTAGATGGTCGAGGTGCACAGAGAGTCAGCAAAAATAGTGCTTCAACTCCATCCGCTTCTAAACCCTGATGAGTAGCAATAGCAGGACTCAAGTCTGCTGCACTGGGCGTAGTCGGAATCAGTAACAAGTCTGCCTCCGCTAATAATCCTCCCAGCTCGCCACTATCAGGAGCTGCCGCAGTATCGATGATGAGATGATCGTATTGATCTAGACCATCAGCTTCGGAGCTAAGCACCTCAAAGCGTTGCCCATCACCACGCGCCGCCCAATCAAGACAGGTTTCGTTATTGTCGGCATCCACCAACGCAACCGAGCCCGCCCCTCGTCGTTGGGCCAGATAGGCTGCAAGATGCTGTGCTGTCGTAGATTTTCCAACGCCCCCTGAACGGGAGCTGACCACAATAATCATGGAGTTGTCCAGGCACCGCCTGAAGTTTACCAGCAGATCGCACCTCTGTTCACTTCTGGTGACGTCAGTCGTCTGTCTAGTTTTGAATGCTCCTGACGAGCTCTGGCATTCCCTGCCACCCCAACAGCCAGTCGGCTTCGCCGAACGAGATGAGGGCAACCGCTCTCGTCGTTTACTCGGTATCGCATGTCCACAGCAACTTTCACAGCCCAACGCCTAGCCGCTCGAATTACCCGGTTCGGCAAGATCAAGCCCAGCCAGTATCCACCCTACGAGCCGGTCCAGTCCGTTCTGTTCACCTGTCAAACTGACCAGGGTGAGCAAGAACATTGGAAAACCTACCCTGCGCTCGAAGCCCGACTACTCAAAGTCGGTCAACCTGCTAGCTTGTACAACCGAGCCGGTCTGGGAGACCGCCCCATCTGGGAAGTGGAATTCCAAACGACTCAAGAGCCTGTAAAGACTCCCCAAGTCGTGCCTAGCAACTTGGGTGGCTTAGCTCCGACTTCTGCACCCGCAGCCATCTCTGCCAACGCCGAGATTGCCATGTGGGTCGAGACCCAAGCGGAACTCTACGCAACATGCTTCGATGCGGCCAGACGAACCCTCGCCGCCCGCGAAGTGAGCGAAGAAACGGTGCGAGCAGCAGCCTCAACGCTGTTCATCAGCGCCAGTCGCAAGTTCAACCTAGAACGCTAACCACCGGGCGAATCGCCCAAAGACATAGGAGATGCACCGGCATGTCCTGTGTCGTTTCTTTTTGGTGACTTATGTCTGCACACATTGACCTGCCCCGCCTAGATGGAGAACTCCATCAGCAACGAATGAACGAAGCCAAAGCGCAGATTGCTAAAGACTTCGCCGACTTCCTGGAACAAGCCCAAAGCTATGGTCCCGTCTCCCTGTGGGACATCACCGAGATCATTGCTGAACGCTTCAAGCAAGAAACCAGCCCCTGCACCGGACGCCCCCTGACCTGCCACGTCGTCCTGCGGGATGCCCAAGAGGCCAACGGCTGGTATTGAAGACCGCTTACAACCTCCTGTCGTCGGTTCACCTTGAGCCGACAGCAGGAGAACACTCATCTCCCAATTTTCATCAGTTTCTTTCGGCGATGAGGACTCTGCCCCAGGCCTATACCCACGTTTGCTTTGGAAGTTTCTTTTTGAGCGAGCATCGCTCTCCCTGGATTGACAGTCCATTGAAAGTTGCTCTAGCGTCTAAGAAGAGTCGCTAACGCTCTAACCGATGAGGTCTGCCTTCGCTACACCGCAGACTGAGAATCAAAAATTTGGAAATTGAATATGAACCTCAAAGAAGCCAAGACCTACGCTCTCGATGAATTGTGCCTAGAGCGTGATTTCGTTCGTACCTTCGGTAAATTGACCGCGACACAAACTTGGCTAGATGCCATTGCCGCTGTGGAAGAAGCAGCTAATGACGACCTCCTAGACCTTCTAGGCCCTGATGAATTGTCAGTTGTGGAAGTCGAAGCAACTGAAATAGCTCAACCCTACGTCGCAGAAGAAACAGCGAGCGCTTCTACTGAAGAGGCGACTGAGCCTAACGACAGCCTGATTGCCTTCTGGGAGTCAGAGCCTGAACAGGCACCTCAACAACCTCTTGCGGTACTACCTCCGCTAGATGAGGCTTGGGACGAGCCAGAACCCCACAGTCCTGGAGCAAGCGCTGTTGTCGTCTATCCCCTGGTCATCGTCCTGATGATGCTCTGGGCCACAGTCCAGGTGCTGCTGCTAAGCGGCAAGGCTGTTTGCTGGGTGCTCACTCAAACCGCCGAGCGGCTGGATGTAATGGCGCAGAAACGCCTTCAACAGCATCGAGAATCTACTCTAGCGCCCGCTGGAACAGAGATGACCTTTGCCATGTCGTAATGGCCGAATGAGGAGGACTGATCACCCTCCTGAAAACTGACAACATTCCACCCATCACAGCGGAAGGAGAACAGGAGCCAAAGGCTCACCGGATGACGCTCATTTAGCTATTCCATGCAAAGCCCCTTTATCGTCCGTGATGCCAATGCCGCTGACCTGCGGTTCAACCGTCTCCAGTTCGCACCTGCATCCCTCAGTCCCACTGACCTCCTCCGAGATGCCCTGGGACTGAGCAAAAAGAAGAGCGACCAACTCCTCGAACAGCTTGGTCAGGATCTGACCCACCCCCTAAGTGCTCTGCGCCAGGTGGACCAGATGACGCTGGATTCCCTGGGCTTCACCCCCAAGGAAATCAGCCGCACCCTGGCTACGCTCCAGCTAGCCCGTCGTCTGTACAGCCCAGTCCCCGAGGCACTGCCCCTGGAAAGCCCAGAGGCTGCAGTGGCTTACCTCTCCCCCGACCTGATGTGGGAAACCCAGGAGAAGTTTGCTGTTCTAATGCTGGACGTCAAGAACCGGCCCATCGGCCAACGGGTTCTCACCATTGGAACTGCAACTGAAACCTTGGCTCACCCCCGAGACATCTTCGGTTGTGCGATGCGTTGTGGTGCAACCCGTCTGATGGTGGCTCACAATCACCCGAGCGGGAGCGTTGAGCCGAGCAAGGAAGACATTGCCCTAACCCGGCAGCTTCTCGAAGGGGCTCAGACTTTGGGTATTCCCCTGCTAGACCACCTGATTTTGGGGGGTGGGCACTTCACCAGCATTCGCCAATACAGCGAACTGTGGGAGGAGTATCCCCAGGGAATGTAAGTAGCATTCATCCCATTCAACCCGTTGGAGCTTTCTGGCTCTGATGGGTTATTTTTTGTTTTGAAGGTATGGGTCAGCTAGCTTTAGTGCTTTTCTCTTAGCTTTCGAGGTCACCCTCCACGGGTGACCGGCGTACGATGAGGCGTCATCGGAATCCCGTTTCCCGTCATCAGACTCCGATGACGGGAAGCCAGTCACCGGGCTCTGGTTCATGGTCACCGGAAACGGTTGACTGGCGTACGATGACTGGTCATCGGCATTACGTTATCGATGACCAGTCATTGTCTCCTCGTGACTGGAAGCCCGTCACCGGGTTCTGGTTTTTAGTTGCCCGTCACCAGTGAGCAGCCACTGGCTTCTAGTCACCGGGTGCCTGTCAATGGGCACCAATCATCGGCTTCTGGTTATCGGTTCTTCGTGACGGTTGACTGGCCTAGGATGACGAGTCACCGGGATTTAGTTCTTGGTCGCCCGTCACCGATGAGCAGTCACCGGGCTCCAGTCATCGGGTGCCTGTCGATGGGCACCAATCATCGGCCTCTGGTTATCGGTTCCTAGTGACGGGTGACCGATCTAGGATGACGAGTCATCGGATCCCGGTGACTGGCTGCCAGTCACCGGGATCTAGTTCTTGGTCGCCTGTCACCAGTGAGCAGTCACCGATGAGCAGTCACCGGCTTCTAGTCATCGGGTGCTCGTCAATGGGCAGCAATCATCGGCCTCTGGTTATTGCTTGCTCGTGACTGGAAACCCGTCACTAGGATTTAGTTCTCGGTTGCCTGTCACCGGACTCCAGTCACTGATGAGCAGTCACCGGCTTTTAGTCATCGGGTGTTCGTCAATGGGCAGCAATCATCGGCCTCTGGTTATCGGTTGCTCGTGACTGGAAACCAGTAACGGGAATCCAATCACTAATGACAAGTCACCGACCTCTAGCCACCGGCTACCGGCCACCGGATTCCCGTCACTGGCAGGCAATCACCGGTCACCCGAAACGGGTCAGCCATCATCGGGCTCCAGCTACCGTCCACCCGAAACGGGTGAGCAGCCACCGGGTCTCAGCCACCGGCCACCGACCATCGGGTTTTAGTAACGGGTAAGCAACCACCGGGATTCAGTCACTAGCGACCGGCCTCTGGTGAGCAGCCACCGGCCTCTAGTCATCTGCCTCGGGCTACTGGAGCTAAGCCACCGGGAACCAGTTATCAGGCTTCGGCCACCGGATGCCCGTCAATAGGCACCGGGAAACGGGAACCAGTTACCGGCCAGCTACCGGCTTCTTGTCACCAGGGACTAGCCACGAGTGTCTAGTGACCGGGGTCGGGTCACCGGGTTGCCAGGCTACCGCTTCTGCTTCCCGCCGCTGGAGGGAGCAACCAGCTCCCGTCGCTTGCCTCCAGCTCCGGGGTCCAGGGGTGGCATCAGCCACCGACCTCCGCTGCTGCGTCCCGTCGCTGGCTTCTAGCTCCGAGGTCCGGGTGTGCATCAGCAACCAGAGACAGGGTCGGGCGTCCGCCTCCGGCCTTAATCACCGGAGTCAGTCACCGGGGTTGACTCCCCCCTTTACTCCCCCCGTTTGCTCCCCCGTTTACTCCCCCGTTTGCTCCCCCGTTTACTCCCCCGTCTGCTCCCGGTGTTAGTCACCGGGGGTGACTCCCCCGTCTGACCCCGGCTTCTGGTTCCAGCCTTGGCCATCGGCTCCTGCCTCTGGTCTCCCAACCCAGGGTCAGCCCATAGCTTCCGTAGCTGGCATCTGGGTCTGAGGTTCGGGTGTGAAATCAACCTCCCGTTCCGCACCCGGCTTCTAGCTCTAGGGGTAGAGACCAACCACCGAGCATAGTGTTCGCCTCCGCCTCACACCGATGGCGACCACTGTCGAGGTCCGCCATCGGTCTCACTCTCCAGAGCTAGACCTTGCCTAAAGCCTTCGGTCTCCAGCTCCAGGAATAGACCTGGGCGTCAGCCTACGGCTTCCAGCGTCAGGGACTGGCCTCGCCTCACGGCATCGGAGACAGGCTCCAGGGTTCAGGTCTGCCAACCGCTCCCGGCTCCAGGGGCCGACCTCCGCCTACGGTTTCGGCAATCGGCCACCCAGTCCGGAGATAGCTACTGGTTGCTAGCCTGCCGGTCTAACCCAGTCTCCGCTACCGGCTTACGCCGCTGGCTCCAGTCACCCGCTCCAGTCGCCAGGGTTCGACGCCGGTTCCCACCAGGGACCACCCGCTCCGGGGTCTTGCTCCGGGTCCACCTGGCTCACGGTGGCATCCGGGTTTGGACTGGGGTCTGGTTGCCGTCAAGCAATAAGGATTTTGTGACACTTTTTGGAGATTGGCCTTCCAAATCGGGCACCCTAAAAGGGTGGCTGACCTGCATCACGTCACAGTTGCAATCTTATTGGAACCAACAATGGCGAAGGGCCAGAAGCGCTCAGAGCGCGTGGGCATCAGTCTCACCCCAGCTCAACACAAACATCTCCAGGCTATCGCTACGGAAGAAGAGCACAACCCATCGAGCTACGTGTATGAGCTGGTCTGTCAGTCCCTGGAAACTCACCCCTCAGTGGCAAGAACGGAAGTCAGCCATACACCTGAACGGGAAGAACAGTTAGGTGAACTGTACGGCATTTTAGATGGGCTCAAGGACAAGCTAGAACATCAAGCTGAACAAACGGACCCTGACTTACTGTGCAAGCTCAGTGGGCAAATAGAGTCTGTTCAGGAAACCCTGCATTCGCTCCATCGCTTACAAGCGAAATAGCGACCATGATCATCACCCAATACAAAAGCAAAGGCTTTAAACGCACCCTGCGCTACGTGCGAGAGAAATCAGGGTCGAGTTTGCTGGGCCACAATCTGTTTTGCTCCACGATAGAAGAGCAGAACGAGGCAATGCTGGGGGTTGCCTGGCAGAGCCACCGGGTGAAGAAGCCCATGATTCACTACGCCATTAGCCTGGCACCGGGAGAGCGACTAAAAGATTCGGAATGGCGCAGACTAGCGAAGCAATATATGCGCGAAATGGGTTACACCGACAATCAATATTTGCTGGTGCGCCACACCGATACGCCACACCATGACCATGCTCATCTGGTAATCAACCGGGTACAACGGACGACAGGCAAAGCCGTTTGTTTGGGCTGGGATTACTACAAGTCACAAGCGTTAGTGCGGAAGCTAGAAGAACAATTCAACCTCAGTCCGGTTCGCGCGAGTTGGGAACCGTTCACCGAAAGTTTGCCGGGAGATGAACCCTTGTTATCGGTTCCCCCGGAAGTAGCCCACCGGCAGGCTGTGAAGGAACAGATTCGGAGCGCCTTAAATGCAAGCCTGATAGGCTGTGAGAATTTGAAGGATTTCAAGCCCAGAGTTGAAGCAAAGGGCATCCAAGTAGAGCTGTACGAACACTATGGTGAACTCAAAGGAATCGCCTTTAGTGCAGACAACGAACGCTTCACTGGAAGCCAAATAGGAAACGGCTACTCACTGCCTAAGTTGACTAGGGCTTGGGAGACACAAGCCCTGCAATCGGATCCAGCTCTCCAGGAGGATGCCTCGTTCCACCAGCGTTATTACAAGACGCTCACGAAGACAGTGGAAAAAAGGCTAGGGGATGGATTGTCTACTCAGCAGAAGGACTTTCAGATTGCGATGTTAGCTGTTCGCTCCAGCCGACCGAATGCGGCGAAGGCCTTGGTCTTTAGCCCAGATGTGCAGCGGCTGAAACGAGAGCAGGGGGAGGAAGTCGCGATGGATTATCTGCGGAAATTGATGGAGAGTGCGCAGGAGCGACTGAGGCAGATAGACCCAGAGAGAAAATCTGGAAGGCCTGAGAAGGAGCGATAGAGGGCTACTGTTTTCGTCCTTACCATGAGCAGCTATGGGGTGAGTGAGCTGGGCCAAAGCCCAGCGTGGTTGGGTCAGGTTAGCTTCTAGAATGGAGGAGTTTGAAGCTACGAATGTAAGGGATATTTTGATGTCGAGCTATTACCGTATTTCTTCCCCATCGCGGTCCGCTCGGCAACGGCCAGGAGAGCAATTGGTGAGTGAGATGCGGCAGCAGCGCAAGAGGCCAGAATTGGAGAGAAGCTTAGGCCGACTGCGTGCAGCCCAGAAGCGACTGTCTGAACAGCAGGGAATCGCTTGGGCAGAACCTGCTGGGTCACCTGTTGGTGATGATGTCTGGCCCGTCGCGGATGAACTGCTCAATGACTGGGTGTATGAGGCCTAGGAATTTTTTTAATCCCAGCTAGTCCTCACCGTTCCATCTCCTCACTGAGCCTGAAAATGACAGCTAATCCGCTAACTATCGAACGAGAAGCCGCGCAAATGGCGCTCGCCCTGCGTGACCTAGGGCATCTCAGCACAAAGCCAACTGGAGAGCAGATTGCAAAGGCTCGTGAGCTATTCCAGTCTCGCCATGGTTATTGCCCTGCCACCAGCGAAGATCTGTCGAAGCTGATTCGTCAGCGCATTGGGCAAATCGTGGCTTTGGCACTGGTGGATGAGCCGATGCAGTCATTCGCCCCCCCGTCTCCGAATACAAAAGCAGGAAAGCTCATCAAAGAAGCCAAAGCTGAGGAGCGGCGGTTGGCGACCTAATCTAATGAATAGAAAACAAAACTCTCCAAGCTTAAGTGGGCGAGAGCTGGACCATTGAACCTGAGCTGCTCGCGGCTGCCGCTACGAACCCAGCATTCCTCAGGGCTTAACGACAGCGAAGCTGCTACGAAGTGCAACTAGAGGTTGGGGAGAGCCTGAAACAACATATTTTCGTTGAAATGTAGATATGTCAAAAGGAAATTATTGAGATTTTCTAAAAAAAATTGAGCTCTGAAACTCATCTATAGAAAGGCTTTCGAGCTACTTACACTTGGTGACAGCGAAGCTGTCACCATTACTCTGTATTAGTGACTCCTCACTCTAGCCTAGACATTTATTGAAAATTAAAATGCGCAATAAATTTGTTCTCGCTGCCGCGATCGCTAGTGTCCTAGTGTTAGGTGGAGGTGCTGCCAAGGCTCAGGACGGCTATCGGCACACTGCTATCCCTGTTCCCCCCTTTAGTGATGATGTGGTGCCTTTGGCCATCTACGGTAACTCTATTTACCCCAAGGGCGGGGGCGGGTTTGTTTACACCTACGACTGGGCCAAGCTCGTTTTCTACGATCACTATAGTCAGCACCCCACCAGTGGTAACTACCGCAACGATTGGGGCCTAGTCATTCGCCCAGTCTTGGGTGCGCCCGGCTGGCACAGACTAGAGTTGCAGGTTAAGCCGTCATACCAAAGAGAGCGCCAAGCCCGAACAGATGACGAGCTAATGGGCATGACTGAGAAACATGTTGGATTCATTAGTGCAGATACAAGCCAGTATCGAGGTGCGGAGGCAATTCCGGCGTATCTTGAAGGTCAGAGGCTACAGTTTGCAGTGTTTGCAATAGAGGCTTATACCCGTTGGTTTACGGCTTGGAGTGGTGCGCCAGAATACTTTTTAACCTGCCAAGAGTTGGGTAAAATCGGACGAACCACTGATCCCGAGAAATGTCAGAAAGCGGTAGAGGCAGAAATAGGTCTACCCCTTTAGCAAAACTAATAGGCCTATGGCCCTCGACATTATAGAAATTGGGTTATTTAGTAGACTCATTGCCAGCCTCCAATACAAAAAATGTTCTCAACCAGAACCATCCAAGCATTTCTACTATTTAAAACTGCCTCTCATTAGAAGGCTCATTTCTAGGAGATGAGTCTGTTTAGGCTAATTTCAATTCCAATAAAACATTATTTATTGGAATTACACTATGATTACGTTAAATTAGCTTTCTTTTGGTAAGAGCAAAATGAAAGTCCATGAGTGGGAGGGATGGGGCATCATAGCCCCCTCGACCCAACCCAATAAGGGACAAAAGAGTTCTTGATAGAGGC
>CALECT010000066.1 GCA_937949725.1 uncultured Pseudanabaenaceae cyanobacterium | reverse complement strand
GAGCGCAGCCTGGCGCTATCGGTGGCCAATGGGAATTTGGCCGGTCAGGCGAGTAGCTGGATCAACCTGGGCAGCGCCCACCACGGCAAGCGCAAGTTGACGCAAGCAGTGAGCGCCTATGGGAAAAGCCTGGCTGCCGCTCGCCAGTTGCAAAATCCTCGGCTGGAGGCAGAAGCCTTGGGGCATTTGGGCATTGCCTATCAGGATCAACGGCAGCTCGGCGAGGCGGTTGAGCATTTGCAGCAGAGTGTGGCAATCTTTGAGGCCCTGGGCGATCGCCCCCTAGTGGCGCTTGGTC
Organism: uncultured Pseudanabaenaceae cyanobacterium; assembly: GCA_937949725.1. Classification (GTDB taxonomy): domain Bacteria; phylum Cyanobacteriota; class Cyanobacteriia; order PCC-9006; family JAAUQQ01; genus JAAUQQ01. The sequence goes on along the minus strand of CALECT010000066.1, from coordinate 3,001 downwards.
TCAATAACCTTGCCAACGCCCAATATAAAAATCAGCAGTTTGCCCCAGCTGAAGCCTCACTGGGCAAGGCCCTTGCGATTCTAGATGAACTTCGTCAAGGGCTCGGCGACCTCGACAAAGTCTCCATCTTTGATACCCAAACCAAAACCTATAATCTGCTCCAACAGGTCCTCACAACCCAGAATCGGACTGCTGAGGCCCTGGAAGTTTCAGAGTGGGGACGTGCCCGCGCCTTCGCTGACCTGCTCAATCAGCGTTTAGAAGACGCAGCAGATGCCTATGCAATTGTGGAGCCGCCTAAGATTGCTGAGCTACAACGCATTGCCCGCGATCGCCAGGCCACGCTGGTCGAATATACCCTTGTTCCCGAAGAGGACTTCCTCCATCAGGGGAAGCAGATGGGCATTCCTGAAGCGATCTACATTTGGGTTGTCCAGCCTGACGGGACAGTGTACCAGCGGCGAGCTGACCTCAAGCCCCTCATTGCCCAGAAGCAACCGCTTGAATTATTAGTGCGAGCTGCTCGTTGCTTTGAATCTGCATCGATTTGTCAGCGCCAGCTCCAGCAACAAATGCGTGATCAGGCTGGGGAGGGTTCACGAGGGTTCAGTTTTAATGCTCCCGAACCTTTAGCTGTTGTGGAAGCATCTGAGTCTGCTTCGACATTCTACGGAGGCTTGCAGCAGCTCCATCAGTTGCTGATCGACCCCATCGCAGACTTACTCCCCGATGACCCTGAGCAGCAGGTTATTGTGATCCCCCAGGGGGAGCTTTTCTTGGTGCCTTTCCCAGCGCTACAGGATGAGACAGGGGAATTTTTAATTGCCCGCCATACCTTGTTGACGGCTCCATCGATCCAAACCTTGGCTTTGACCAAAAGGGCAAAAGCTCGCTTACCCAAGCGTAGTAAGACAGCTCAGGATCTCTTGGTGGTGGGTAACCCCACTATGCCCAGTGTCTCATTGTCTCCAAATCAACCGGCCACTCCCCTGGCTCCCTTGCCGGGTGCGGAAGCGGAAGCGATCGCCCTTGCAAAGCTGCTCAAAACCCGACCACTTCTAGGTTCCCAGGCAAAAGAGTCGGTCGTGCTGCAACGTTTATCCCAAGCTCGTTGGATCCACCTGGCAACCCATGGCCTGCTGAGCTACGGAGCCAACCCGGTGGGCCAAGGAAATGGGCTACAGCGAGAAGTTCCGGGTGCCCTGGCCCTCGCGACCGACCCTGTTGGCACTGCAACAGCTGGCTTAGGCGCGGATAACATTCGCCTTGATGGTCTATTGACTTCGACTGAAATTATTAATCTGCGTCTCAACGCAGAACTGGTGGTGCTCAGTGCTTGCGATACAGGTCGAGGTGATTTGACTGGGGACGGCGTCGTTGGCTTAGCGCGGGCTTGGATGGGAGCTGGTGTCCCCTCCGTTGTTGTTTCGCTTTGGGCTGTCTCCGATGAATCCACCGCTGCATTGATGCAGGCGTTCTACAGCAACTTGGACCAAGGAATGACTAAGGCCCAAGCCTTACGCCAGGCAATGTTGACCACTTCCCAGACTTATTCCAATCCTTCAGATTGGTCGGCCTTTACGCTACTGGGTGAGGCGGAATAATTGTCCAGATTTGCTTGGCTACGATGAATGGATTGGTTTCGGCCCTGTTGCTTCGCCAAGTAAAGCGCTTGGTCTGCGGACTGGATTAGCTTGGCTGGAGGAAGGCTCACCAGGGGCATGCAAGTGCTGATGCCTTGGCTCACCGTGACATAGGGGCTGATGCTAGAAGACTCGTGGTGTATTGCTAAGCGAGCAATTTCCGTTTGGATGCGATCGGCGACATGGAGCGCTCCAGCTGCATCCACATTGGGTAGGATGACGGCAAACTCTTCACCGCCGTAGCGAGTGAGTAGATCCCCCGGACGTTTCAGCAGATGTTTTACGGTTTGGGCAATTTGTGCAAGGCAGCTGTCCCCAGCAGGGTGGCCATAGCGATCGTTATAGGCCTTGAAGTAATCGATATCGAACAGAATGAGGGAGAGGGGCCTGCGTTCTCGGCGTAACCTCAGCCATTCTTGATTGAGACGCTCATCAAAGCACCGACGATTGCCGACCTGGGTGAGCCCGTCAATATGGACGAGCTGCTGCAATTTTCGGTTATTTTCGGTGACGGTTCGGTTGCGTAGCTGGAGGGTTTGATTGGCCTGTTTAAGAAGGCGATTGGCCGTTTGGAGCATCGTTGCCTGTTGGCGAATGCGGAGATGATTGTCAATTCGAGCCAATAGCTCCAAGCGCTCCAAAGGCTTCGTGACATAATCCGCACCGCCTGCTGCAAAGCCTTGAACCTTATATTTGGGTTCGTCTAAGGCCGTCATAAAAATGACAGGTGTTTCACTGAGCGATGGGTCGGTTTTAAGCTGTTTGCAAAGCTCAAAACCGCTTATGTCAGGCAACATCACATCCAGCAAGATGAGCTGGGGAGTGACCATTTGTAAGCTCTCTAGAGCGCTAGCGCCATCTGTCGCTACAGCCATCTCAAATTGCTTTGCCGACAGGAACGTCAGAGCAACGCTGAGATTCTCAGGGTTGTCATCTACGACCAAGATGTTCGGTGAGGCTTGATTTGGGAGAGAGGCTAGGGACATTGCGATGGTTGATGCAAAAGCGCTCAGGCGACCGGATCTGGCAAAAGTGCAATGTTGATGACAGTGATCAGCAGATATGGGTGATATTGCTATATTTGCCAGTCACAGGCTGTATGACATCGTTCATTCTGTTCGATTGAATCGATGAATTTAGATTATTAACCTAATCTAGAATGCCCGCTTGACTGTCAGAACCTGTCCCCAGAGCAAAATAAAGTCAAATGCTTTGACAGCGTGATAGTTTTCAATTCCTACTGAAACCCTTTGAAAGGTTGCAGCCAACCTTTTGCTAGGCCTAGGTCTAAGACGATGCGAGCGATCGCCATCAAGGCCAAGCTCTCGCCCAACATGACAATTAACAGCAGCCAATCT
>CALECT010000065.1 GCA_937949725.1 uncultured Pseudanabaenaceae cyanobacterium | reverse complement strand
TCAGTTAATCTGAATATAAACTAAACCGTTTAGTTTTGCCAATGCATTGCTAGAGGGATTCCTCCTCTGCTTGGGGAGGAGTAGCTCAATCCCTTACGATGTCTAGGGTGGGGCTGTGATGGCTTGTCCCGTTGGCTTCTTCGCTGGTTCCGGAATTACTTTTGCCCATGGCGAGTCCGTTAAAAACTAAGCAGATCCTGGAGGGGGCTCGGCAAGAGTTCCTGAGTCAGGGCTTCGCTGGGGCTACGGTGGACCGCATCGCTGCGAATGCAGGGGTGTCTAAGGCAACGATTTATAGCCACTTTCAAGGTAAAGAAGGTCTCTTTAAAGCCATTGTTGAACAGCTTGCTCAACAGCGCTTTCAGGTCTTTGAAGTTCCCAAAGAGCAATCCGCAGATCCCAGAAAATTTCTGCGCAACTTGTCCTTACATTTTCTAGAAGAGAAGTCTGAGGATCAGGAGTTTCGAGCCTTTCAGCGCATGCTCATTGGCGAGTCGGAGCGTTTTCCCTACATCAGCAAAACGTTTATCGAAGCCTTTATTCAACCTGCTCTTCAGTGGCTGACGACTTACCTCTCAGAGAATCCCCTTGTGGTCGTGAAGGACCCTGAAGCAGTTGCTCGCGTCTTTTTCGGAGCCCTAGTTCACTTTGCTTTGGTCCAGGAACTACTCAACGGAAAGGAATTGCTCCCCTTAGAACGCGATCGCTTGGTAGACAGTCTTATAGACTTGATTATTCCGCCGGGTACTGAGGCTTAGGGCGTCATCCATTGCTATCCCGACCCATGCAGCATCTGACTTCCCCTCAATCTAATAAACCTCGCGCCAAAGCTCGCCCCTCCATCCCCACTTGGCTGCGTCGCGGTGGACTGGCTTTGTGCTGCGCCTTAATATTGTTGTGCTGGCAATTCTTGGGTTCCCCCGTTAGCCAGGCCCAAGCTCCGAACCTCAATCAGCTTGAAGCCCAGCAGGAGCAAGTTAACCAACAGCAAAAGGCCTTAGAAGAAGCCAAAGAGCGCCTGCGCAAAGCCCAGGCAGATGCCCAGGGCAATTTGCTCGACCTGCAAAAGAGTCTTCAAACGACCGATAGTAAGCTCCAAGACAATCAGGCTCAGCTCCAGGAGGCCGATGCCTTCCTCAAATCTCTGGAAGTTAAGCTGCTCGAATCCCAAGGTACTTTTGAGAATCAGCGCAGCGCCACCGTAGCGAGGCTGCAAGTGTTGCAGCGTCAACAAAGTCTTAAGGGCTGGGCCGTGCTGTTGCAAAGTGAGTCGCTGACACAACTGTTGGAGCGGCAGTACTTTCTGACCAAGCTATTTGAACGCGATCGCGCCCAGCTCGCCGCGATCGCAGCCCAGGCGGTGGAAGTAGAAGCCCAACGCTCCACTGTCGCCGATCAGAAGACGGGCATGGCCTTATTGCGTCAGAAGTTGCTGAGTGAGAAGGCGACATTGGAGGAGAAAAAGCAGAGCCAGGAGACCTTGGCTCAGTTGTTGAAGCAGAACGAGCAAGCGATCGCTTCAGCCCAGGACCAACTCCAGCGAGACTCGCAAAGTTTGACCCTGCTGATTCAGCAAAAGCTAGCCGAGCGGGCTGCTGCCAATTCCGGCATTCCGGGCATTGGTCGGGGGCCGTTCCGGTTGCCCGCAGCAGGGCCGATGAGTAGTGATTTTGGCTGGCGAACCCATCCGGTGTTGGGCACCCAGCGGTTCCATGGGGGGCTGGATTTTGCGATCGACTACGACACCCCCGTCGTCTCCACAGGCGGCGGCACAGTCATCTATGCAGATTGGTATGGCGGTTATGGTTATGCCGTGATCATCGACCATGGCGGTGGCGTCACGAGCCTCTATGGTCACAATAATGAGGTGAAGGTTTATGAGGGGCAGCAGGTGAAGGCAGGGCAGGTGGTGGCGCTGTCTGGCTCGACGGGGCTCTCGACGGGGCCGCACTTGCACTTTGAGGTACGCGAGAATGGCGAGCCCGTTGATCCCAAGGGGTACCTTTAGGATATTTCCCGTGAAAAAATCGGAAAAAGCCGCTGCAGAAGGTCTCCTACAGCGGCTTTTTCAATATTCAGTCTCTGATTTGCCCTAGGGAGCAGAACACCAACTAGAAGATAAAGTTATCTGCGGTGATCGTTGTGGCATCAACATTGTCTAGCTTTGCGAAGGTCTGGAAAACGCGATTCCCATTGTCCCCATCAAAGTCAAACCTTACCTCTGTGCGGCTGCCCCGTTGGCGGAATGCAAGATAGGTGTTGAAGATATCGCTCACTGCGTAATCTGGGTTGTTATTGAAGATCGCACTCATGTCAATCTTGTCTTCGGTCACATCAAAGTCAGCAATGATGTCGTTATATTCCGAAATCGCGTTGTAGATGTAGATATCTGCTCCAGCGCCGCCACTCATCCTGTCAGAGCCAGCACCCCCAATCAGAATGTCGTCGCCGTCGCCGCCAGTTATAAAGTCAACGCCTGCTCCCCCAATGATGGTGTCATTGCCAGCTCCACCGTCTAGGATATCCACTGTGAGAGTGCCGTCTTGACCGGAGAGAAATTCTCCAATCAAAAGGTCGTCACCATCTCCGCCAAAGAGTTGGTCTTTGCCATTACCCCCTACTAGGGTGTCATTGCCAGCGCCGCCAAAGATGATGTCGTTGGACTTATCAGTATCAGCATCCGAGTTCTCGCCGCCGAAGATGAGGTCATCGCCATCCCCGCCTTCGATGGTGTCAATGCCGCCACCCCCTTCGATGATGTCGTTTCCGCCTAGTCCTTGGATATTGTCTTTATTGCCTAAGCCTTGAATAAAATCTACGCCTTCGGTGGCAATAATTGTGTCGCGACCTGATGTGCCGATGAATGAAGTTGTGAAGGAGAAATCAAATTCATCAGTGACGGTTTCGCCGCTAGGGTCTGTTGCAGTGACTTGAACGGATAGGGGAGTGATATCTGAGGAAATCCCACTAAATGTACCCGAGTTTTCGTTGAGAGAGAGCCAACTGGGTAATGGGCTGCCATCATCTAGCGTTGCTGTGTAAGTAAGAATGTCTCCATCGGGGTCACTGAAGGTGTCGCTGGGAATGGTGAAGTTAACCGTATAGGCTCCCGTGAGGTCATTTTGCACCACTTGATCCGTGATAGGAGTCTCTAAAAGAGGACGTGCATTGCCTGGAACTGCCCCACCACCAACGACAAAATCGAACAGACTTTCATCAGGGTCATTTGTGTTAAACAAAACCGTCTCAGTAGTGGCTGCTAATGTAAATCCATCATTAAACTCATCTTCAGAGGCTGCGATAAGCTGAACTGTGAAAGTGGTTGTTTCATTCTCTTGTAGTACCGTTCTATCAAAACCCTCGATTAAAGAGAAATTGACAGGAAAGTCACCAACTAGTTGAGAAAGCCTTAAATTGCTTAGGACTAAGGGTAATTCTCCAAGGTTCCGAACTGTGAAGGTTTGATTTAGAGTTTCGCCTGGGTTAATGACTCCAATAGCTGTTCCGTCTTCAACTCTTACCTGAAGATCGCCATCAAGAATGGGTATGTTATTACCTAAAACCTCAACTTCAGGAGGACGCTGGAAAGGTGATTCATAAGCTCCAATATCAGCTTGCCCTTGTTGTATTCTTGCTTCGCCACGCTGATCCGTTGACAGGATATTGGCGTTAGAAATACTGCCAGCATTTACTGCTGGACTACCGAAGAGTAATGCCATCGTTGGTGTTGGACCACCATTGTCTTGCAGTGGCCCTAGCATAGGATTGATAGGATTCTCAATCGTTCCTACAATGTCTCCATCGCTAGAGCCATTCAAGAATGGAGTCGTATTGTTCGCGACATTAATTAAATTATTACCGCTAGATGTAACTCCTGATAAATTCCAACCAAGTGCATTGGGGTTGGGGTTGAAAAATATACTGCTGGAGATCGTAGCTCCAGGAAGAAATGGTGCTGACAAATCCCCCACAAAAGTAGAATTTGAGATACGAGGAATTAGGTCAACAGCATTGACACTGCTTATTCTTACTGTCTCATCATCATTGGAACTTGCGACAATAGTGCTATTTGAAATACTTATATCTCCATCATTCACTCCTTCACCAAGAAAAATATTGACTCCATCTATTCGCCCATCAGAAAAATTATTTGAGATCGTGCTGTCTGCAATGCTGAAATCCCCTTCAGAGCCTTCACCAATGAAGACATCAATTCCACCAACTCCGAAACCATTTGAACGATTATTTGCAATTATGCTATCGGAAATATTTGTAACTCCTTCAACCAAAAAGAGGCTGACTGCGCCATCTCCATTTTCTGATTGATTATTCGTAAAACTACTCTCAGAAATAGTTGAATTCCCAGAAACAAATCCAATATTTGCCGCACCAACACCAGAACCGTTTGACTGATTATCCTCGAATACACTACTGGAAATATTGAAATTTCCACCTATGCTAGAAACATCAATTGCACCATCTCCGCGCTCCGATTGGTTATTCTGAAATACGGTATTAGCAATAGTGACGTTTCCTTCACCCTCAATTGTTCCTACCTCAATTCCACCAGCATTGGGACCATTTGAGCGATTACCGTCAAATATACTATCCGCAAGAGTAAGGTTCCCTCGAAAGTTGAAAACATCAATTGCGCCAGCTCCACTCTCTCCAATATTATTCTCAAATGTACTATTCGAAATAGTTATATTACCCTCGACATCGAATAAGTCAACTCCACCAGTACCACTGAGACCAGCTGATCTATTTCCCTCCATCAAACTATCCGTGAGAGTGAAGCTCCCACCTAAATTAGAGATGGATATTGCACCAGTGCTACGCTCTCCGAAATTGTCCTGGAAGCTACTGCCAAGAACAGTAAAGTCACCATCTACTGCAAAGGCATCAATTCCGGCAGTATCATTGTTATTAGATTGGTTGTTCTGAAAATTGCTGTTGGAAACATTGACATCCCCTTTTACAGAGCTAATATCAATCGCATTGGAATTGTTTAGGAATTCACTATCGGAGACAGTTAAGTTCCCATCTAGCTGTATGATTTCAATGCCCTTGCCTCTATTACTAGGGCTTAAGTCTCCAATAAAATCAGTATTGTCGATCCATAGATTGTCTAGCGAGCTAGCAGAAATGAAGCTGGCCTTACGTGAATCAGTACCTACTCTACCTGAAAAGTGACTGTCTTGAATGTTTAGTGTCGTCGTTCTGTTATCTGATTCAACACGACCACCAGTTGAAAATTTTAGTGCTTCTAGACTACCTACTCCAATTATCTCGATACCTGCAAGATTAGTTATATTGTCTCCTTCAAAGGCCTCAGAAGTGAATATCTCAAGAATCCGATCAGCACCATTTCCATCAATTAGTGCTCTACTACTCCCAACACTCTGAATAGTGAGGTTCCCACTATGTCGAAGATCTAAATCGCCGGAAAAATCATCATCAATTCCTGTACTAGATAAACTATAGGTCTGACCACCTTGAAGGAAAATCCGATTGTTAATATCACCATTCTGATTGACCGCTAGAACAGCCTCTCGCAGCGAAAGTAGGCCATTGTCGCTGACCTCATCTTCATTAGTTTGTACCCAGTAATCAGCTAGTATATAACTGTACTGCTGCTGCATCTCTGGGGCAAATACTGCCGAACTTTCAACCTGACCCAACTGCTGATCCAGTTCCCAGTTGCCGCCTAGAGCTGCACTGCCAATCGGGGATGTAGATGCAGCAACTTTGGCTTGGGTCAACTCAGCTAGCTGCTCAACAAATTCACTTCCTGCATCTCCTAAAGCTACATTGCAGCCGTATAGCAAAATCTCAGGTACAGACCAGGTTTTTATCTCTTTACGATGAGACAGCAGATTGTTGAGTTCTAACGACTGCTGACCAATGTATAAACACCCTGGAGCACCATGGGAAACGATGTGTAATGCCTTTAGCTCAGGCAGTTTCGCAATGGTATTAGTGATTTTTGAGATCGCGTCATCATTTGCTTGCAGTAGTAGCACTTCCACATCCGAAGCTACTCCCTCCAGTAACTGCGGATAGTCTGCAACACGACTATCAATTACTAGCAATTCAGCGGCAGCGTAAGTCATTAGGATGTCTTTTGGTAGATGGATGGCAAAGTCTCATTCCAAACACCTCTGCTGGCTTCGCAACATTATCCAATCGCCACGAAACAGACCATGACTCATTTCAAGTCAAAGCTCAATGGATGCTGGAAATAATGTTCAAGCCGTCACCGCCCAAAACTCAGCGCGCGAGCATGGCAACAGCACTCATTCACGAAAGTCTAGGCAATGGAGAGATATTTAGATAATTTTAACTTTTGCAAAGTTACCACGGTGTAAATATCTTGACCGTGAAGCTACTGTGAAACGCAATATATATGGGTTTTATAAGGCTTGCACAGCTATTTCTGGCAAGGGGCGTAGTTGGAGGTCGCTATCGAGTGAAGCAGTCTAATCTAGGACTTTGCTACTCTCTGCCTCGATGAGAGAGATGAAGCCATGTCACATTCCAAGGCTTCAACGTAAGCAGTCTTCAGCGACTATGGGGAGAAGATGTAACACTTAAACTCACCACAGCGGAGTTTCGGATTGCCCTTAGAAAGATATGAGGATGTGGACTTTACTAGACCTCTTGCATGAATACACAAACTCGTGGTTTCAGCGATCAGCCAAGATCAGTCAGAGTCTTCTCTAGCAGTAGTCTGCGGTGAGTTTAAGGAATCATTCATGCAAGAGATCTAATGAAAGCTGTCTTTGGGGTCGTAGCATTACTTGCTCGGATAGAGGATTTTATCCACCATAAACTGCCTCAACCCCTAGCATTTATCGTGCTCATGATGATTAATTTTCCCTTGATGCTGGTTGCAGTGTTGATAGGCTTATTATGGGGTAAGAAGATGGAGAAATCTATAGGAACTCAGGAGAGTCTCCGTAAAGTCATAAAAGAATTCCCGCGCCATACAGTGGACCATCAAGAATTAAGTTATTTTCAGAAATACGTTGATGACTTTATCATTGCTCTCCAAAATTACTCTGATGCCAAATTGGAGGTTTCTATCGAATTATCAAAATCGATGAGTGCACTTAATAAAAAGAATTCTCTAAAGTCTGACAACCCAGAATTCTTTAACCTAGCTAACTTTTATAGCTTCCAAGATGGATCAATTATTGAAGATCATATGTTCGGCTGGGGTAACCCATTGTTTTCTTGGCGTAGTAAAAAATACTGTCTTTTATTCATGAAAATAATTGCATTATGGAGCATCAGCTAGTAACAGAAATACATAACTTTGAAACCCAGGAATATGGTGAGCTTGTGGAAGAGAAGCAGCCATTAGAGTCATCTGTTCTGATTGCTATTGCGCTTGGACCTCATAAGCTAGATGTCAATAATTTTGTGCAATTGGCAAGGCGAATCAAGAATGTGGAAATCAGCCCAGAAGGAATAACCCTTTACTCCGGATTCTGTCGTGGTGATAGATTTTTGCTTATGTATCCCATTGGTTAAATCCCCTTAAAAGCTACTTGACCATCAACTTCTGCTGGGCTGGGAGTTGGAGGAGTTGTCTCACAATTGAGACGACGATCGCCCACTTGATTCAACACGATGCCCACCAAAATCACAGCCCCACCGATGTAATGCCCCAGCGTTGGCTGCTCACCCAGTAGCAAAAACGCCGCCAGCACACCCGTCAGCGGATCAAAAGCCGTTGCAAAAGAAACCTCACTCGCCGTACTCAGCTTTAGCCCCTGAAACCAAGCTAGCTGTCCCCCCACCACAATCACCGCCCCATAGGGCAACATCCACTGCCACAGAAAGGGCGACGCTACATCCATAAAATGACCGGGACCGTACATTGACGATGCAGTCATGAAAAAGAAAATGGTGCCGACAATTGTGCGATAGACATTGAAAATGCCCAGGGGAATTTGCTTTAGGCTGACCCGGCTAATGAGAGTGGCGATCGCCGAAAACACCGCCGCCAGCAACGTCACCCCTTCCCCTAGCCCCAACTGAAAACCCTCCATATCCATCATCATCGCCGCATCCGCAGCCATGGGGGGATGAATCAATGCCGTCAAAGCCACACCAACCAAAACGACAACTGCGCCACCCACCACCCAACGGTTGACGCGATCGCCCAACAGCAACACCGAGAATGCCAATACGACGGGCGTATCAACTTGGCCCAGCAGCACCACATTATTAACTGCCGTAAGCGACAGCGCCGTAAAGAGCAGCATGGGCACCACCGCAGAGCTCAGCACCGCCACCAGCGTTAAGGTGCCCCATTGCCTCGGGCTGATTTTTTGCAAGGTTGCTCGATTCCAATCGCGACGGTGCAGCAGTCCAAAGGCGATCAGGGCCAGCAGATTGCCGGCAAAGAGGACATTGCAAAACGAGATGGGATTGCGACCCCCCACGCCACCAATTAGATTCTCCATCCCCAGCTCAGTTAGCTTGCGCGTAACCGCGTTGGACGCTCCAAAAATCAGGACGGCTACCACTAGGTACAGTCGCCCCGAGATAGCACGAGGAGGCATCGCTGAATTACTCATAGGATTTGAGAGATAGAAGCAGATCTAAATTAGTGGCTGCTCTGCGGGCAGTCATAACGCTAGGGCAAGCAGTCCTGCCAATCGTCTTTCATCTTCCTCGAGTTGACACCTGCAATTTTGCGTAGAGGAATAAAATTAACTACGAGGTTTCCCTATTCGTGGTTTCAAGGGCTTACGCGCCCAGTTGAGCTGCTACATCCAGCCTGTAGATTGCACTTCAACTCCTTCAAAACTAGCTTCAATCAACCAATCTGCCATTTACGCTGTTGCATAGGCCTTGGCATAGGACTCACGGAAGAGGTCGATTAGCTAAACAACCAACCCACATAGCCCTTGTAAGGGAAGCGAGCGCCGTCATGCGGTCGTAAGTCATCGCCGCGATCACATTCCAATAGCTCCCTCAATGCCATGGAAATTGGGGTGGGTTCAATAATGTCGGGATAGACCACTGTGGGCTCTTCTAGCACCACACATTCCGTAGCCCCATTGAGTTGCTCACACCACCGCAACCGATCCGCTCCAAAGTAAAGACGAAACAACGATCGCAAAACTTCACCCCTCCCAGAGGCATCTACCACTGGATCAATACCAGGCAAAGAAGTCGCCAAAGAAGTCACGAGCTGTAAATGTGCAGAAAGACCAATGCTTGGCAGAATAGAGAGCAAAACAGCACTGGCTTGAGGTCTGCTGCTAGGAGATTGAGACATGAAGCAGAACGTCTATGCCGTGATTAAAGTGCTGTCCATTGGGCTAATTGGTAGCGAGATCGCCTTCGAACTCTGGAATCTTGCCACCACGCCAGATTGGACAACCTTCCCTGCGGTCTGGCCCAAGCTAATTTGGCTGGGTCGCGTCATTATGGCAGTCCATTTGCTCGAAGGCATTACGGCAGCAGTGCTCGTACGCGATCGACCAGGGCTGAGTTCCTTAAGCTATGGCTTCTATACCTTTTGGGTGGGAACTGTGGGCCTACAGGAGTTGGGAGACAACAAGGGGTAGGATCAGCCCTTCCAAGGGATTAGGGAGCTAGATGTTCCCAGAATGTTCAGCCCATTGTTGCTAGAGCAATTATTTTTATGCTTCCCCAAGCCTGTCCACTTGGGGCATCTATGGTTCTGTTCCTGCGCGATTTGTATCTGATGACACAAAAAATTGACAGGGACCCCCAATCCCTATAGACATGAGAGGGCCGAATCACAATTTTTTTGTTAAATTCGCGCTACAGTTAGCGGCTGAAGAATATGGCCCAACTAGCTGACCTCTCTCTCGATTCACCATGATTGAAGTTGAACAGCTCAGCAAAACCTACGGCTCCTACCAAGCCGTGACGGACCTGAGCTTCGAAGTGGAAAGCGGCGAAATCCTTGGATTTCTCGGTCCCAATGGGGCAGGTAAAACTACCACCATGCGGATCCTGACCGGTTACCTCCCCGCCACCACAGGCACCGCAAGGGTTGCTGGATTTGATGTCCATGACAACGCCATGGCCGTGCGCAAGAGTATTGGCTACTTGCCGGAGACGCCACCGCTCTATCCCGAGATGAGCGTGGAAGGCTATCTCAATTTTGTGGCACAGCTCAAGGGCGTGGCAGCGGGCGATCGCCCCAAGCGCATCGACTCTGCCCTCAAGCGTTGCAGCTTGGAAGATCGGCGCAAGTCACTAATTACTACTTTGTCCAAGGGCTATCGCCAGCGCGTCGGCATTGCCCAGGCCATCGTCCATGACCCTCCAGTGATTGTCTTAGACGAGCCGACGGTGGGCCTGGATCCTCGCCAAATTATTGAAGTGCGGGAGCTGATTAAGAGCTTGGCCGGTCAGCACACGATTATTCTGTCGACTCACATCCTGCCCGAGGTGAGCATGACCTGCGATCGCGTCACCATCATTAATAAGGGCAAGCTCGTCACCACGAACTCCCCCGACTCTCTGATGGATGAGTTGAGCGGCGGCATTAGCTATGTCATGGAAGTGGCGGGGCAGTTTGACCAGGCCAAAGAAGCACTCCAAGCCGTAAAGGGTTTCCAATCGGTTAGCGAAACCCATAAGCCTGGCTTGCCTGAGGGACACCTCAACCTCACCATCGTCACGGAAGGCGAGGCTGACCCAGGTCGGGAGCTCTCTGCCGCTTTGATTCAGCAGGGCCTGGGCCTATTCGAAATGAAGCGCACCCGCGCCAGCATGGAGGATGTGTTCCTCAAGTTGACCATGCAGGATGCCGGTAAAGAGTCAGGGCAGGATGCTTCTGAGCCAGAGAGTTCCGCTGAGGATGCTGTGACTGGGGTCGCTGGGGCCGAGGTTGCTGCTCCTGAGAATGCCGGGGCTGAAGTGACAGATCCATTGGCTGAGAAAGCTGATGCTGCTTCTCCCACGGAGGGTGCTGACGCAACTACTAATGCAGAGGCAACTCCCTCAGATGATTCCGCCCCCAGTCCGATTTCTGAAGGTGCCGAATAAATGAATATTGCCGTTGGAAACTGGTTCGCCATTTATAAGCGCGAACTCCAGAGCTATTTCAAGTCCCCCCTGGCCTACATCATTGCCGGTGTGTTTTGGCTCATGGCGGGCATCTTTTTCCTCGTCAGCATGGGCAGCATCCTGGACCAAGTGGCTTTCTTGGATTCTCAGCAGCAGCAGTTTGGTGGCCCGGCCCAGCCTGTGGATGTGCCTTACCTGCTGTTGCAGGGCTTCTTGGGGGTGCTGGCTTCGCTGATGCTGGTGATCATGCCCATGTTGTCCATGGGCCTGTATGCGGAAGAGCGGAAGCGCGGCACCTTGGAGCTGCTGGCCACTTCACCGATCACGAACTGGGCTGTGGCTCTGGGTAAGCTGCTGGCGGCGGTGACGTTTTTCCTGGGCATGTTGCTGCCCATCATGGTTTACGAAGCGGTGATTTTTGCCTCGGCTTCTCCGGCCATGCCCATCTCGGTTTTCTTTATTAGTCATCTCGGCTTGATCTTGCTGGCGGCGGCGGTGCTGTCCCTGGGAATGTTCATTTCTTCCCTGACCAACAGCACGATCCTGGCGGCGATTCTCACCTTTGGCTTGGCGCTGATGCTTTGGGTGGTTGAAGCGGCTACCGCAAATGCTTCGGGGCCTATCGGTCAGGTGCTGGGTCATCTGTCCCTGTTGCGTCATTTCAATACCCTGACCCAGGGCATTGTCGATACCGGCAGCCTGGCGATGCTGGCGACCTATATTTTCCTGGGCATTTTCCTCACGGCCCAGGCGGTGGAAACTTTCCGCTTTCAGCGCTCGTAATTGATTTAGCCCCAGCCATGCGGTAACGGCTGGGGCGGACATGGAATCGCCATGTCTCTACGGTATCGGGTTATTTAATTTCCATTTCTACCTTTCGTTTCCATGAAAACTGGCTCTGCCCTGGGCAACTCTAAAATTTGGCGCAACCTGCTCTGGCCCGGAATTGGCCTGACCCTGGCTGGCCTCTCCGCAGGTGTGGTCTCGGGCCAGTGGGGCGCAGTTCCCATGGTGTTGATGATTCTCGGTTTAGCCCTGGTGCTGTTCTGGGTGTTGCTGATGGTGACCGCCAAGGAGTTTTGGCGATCGCGCTCCACCCAAGCAGGCACCAACGCCATAATCGCCGTCACGGCCATGGTGCTGATTCTGGCCCTGCTCAACTTCCTCGTGGCCCGCTATCCCCAGCGCGTGGACCTCACCGAAAATCAAATCTTTAGCCTGGCTCCCCAGTCCAAAGAAGTGGTGCGCGCCCTGGAAAAGCCCGTCAAGGCTTACCTCTTTTCCCCCACGAAAGTTGCACCAGTGGAGAACGTTCTCCAGAGTTACCAGCGCCTCAGCGAAAACTTCTCCTATGAGTTTGTCAATCCCCTACAGCAGCCTGGCCTAGTCAAAGAGCTGGGAATGAAGGACCAGGGGGACTTGATTCTCCAGACGGAAGGTAACAATCAGTTTGTTCAAAACATTGCTGCGGAGCAGTTCTCCGAGAGCGACCTAACCAATGCCCTGGCTCGTATCAATAGTGGTGCAACGGAGAAGGTTTACTTCCTGGAGGGTCATGGTGAGCTGGACATGACTCAGCTGGGCTTGGCTCAGGAGCTTTTGAGCGATCGCGGCTATGAAAGCGAGAGCTTTAACCTGGCGGCGGCCATTAATAGCGGCGGTGCGCTTCCCGATGATGCCAGTGCGATCGTGGTAGCCGGTCCCCAGCGCAGTTTGTTAGAGCCTGAAGTCACAGCACTGAAGGATTACCTGGCAAAAGGCGGCGGCCTGCTGCTGCTGATTGACCCCAACACCGAGCCTAAGCTGGACGCCCTGTTGTCGGACTGGGGCGTGACCCTGGACGATCGCCTAATCATCGACGGCAGCGGTGGCCTAGGCGTAGATGCCACGGGCGGCGTGGTTGGCTTTGGTCCCACGGCTCCCCTGGTGAACCGCTACGGCAACCACCCCATCACCGAAGACTTCGGCAATGGCAACTCCTTCTTCCCCTCCTCCCGCGCGGTCAACCTGGCTGAAGCAACCGGCGTAGATGCCACGCCCCTGCTGATTACCAATGAGCAAAGCTGGGCCGAGAAGGATGTGGAATCCCAAGTGCAGTTTGACCCCAGCCGCGACCTCAAGGGGCCGCTCTCCCTGGGCGCTGCCCTGAGCAAGCCTTCTACCAGTGCAGAAGGTCAGAGCCGCTTGGTGGTGATTGGTAACTCCAGTTTTGCAACTAGCAATATTCTCAGTCAGCAGCTCAACCGCGACGTTTTGTTGAACTCTGTGGTTTGGGCAGGACAGCGTGAGGGCGAGATTCTCTCCATTAGCGCCAAGGAATTGACGGATCGCCGTCTGGTCCTGACGCCAGTGCGGGCCAACCTGGTGGCGCTGTTGGCGGTGTTGCTGCTGCCCCTGGCGGGCTTTGGAGCGGCAGGTTTCCTTTGGTGGCAGCGTCGGTAGCTCAATGATGGGATGAATCAATTCTCATTCCTAAAGCGGTGAATTAGGCCCAGTGGTATGCAATCTGGGGCGGACATAGCTTGTCCCTGTAAGTTCTAGGTCGTTGTCTGACAATCGTTATGAAAATTCAACGGAATACCCTTGTTTTGGCTCTGGTTGCCTTTGGTTTAGCCAGTGGCATCTACATTCAGCAGCGCCTTGCAGTGACCGATTCCCCCAGTGAAGTTCGGACTGAGGGAGCTAAGCCGCTGTTTGACTTTGACGAGGCCGATGTCACTCAATTCACCATCAACCGCCCAGACCTAAGCCTGAGCTTGGAGAAGCAGGGGCCAGCATCCACGGGAGATGCGGTGGCAGATTTAGAGGCAGAGACCGCTGCTTTGGGCCAGCCCGACTGGGCCATTACGGAACCGGAACAGATTCCGGCTAGCGATGGAGCTGTGGCATTTCTCTTGAACTTGCTGGCTACGGGCGATCGCCGAGACAGCTTTCCCATCCCCAATGACGGTCAGCCCGAAGGCCCTACCCAGCAGCGCCTAGCAGAGTTTGGCCTAGACGAGCCCCAGGCCCAGGTGGAGGTGACCTTGGCTGATGGCACCACCCATCAGTTGGTTCTAGGCGACAGTAACTTCGACAACAGCGGCATTTATGCTGTTCAGGATGTGGACCCCAGCAGGGAGGAGATAGAAGTCTTCTTGGTGAATAGCAGCCTAGAGCCTGCCATGCTACGCTCCCTGGAGGAATGGCGCTACACCGCTGAGCTTCCCGACGAGAGTGATGATGCGGGGACTGGGGCGGCAACGGAGCCTGGAGATCCCAGCGAGGCTGATGATTCTGGTGAGCTAGATCCTCTGAGTGGTGAAGTTGAATTACCCATTCAGGTTGAAGGCGCTGACGGGGAGTAATAGGCAGGGAGAACTGTCCCCAGGTAGGCCGGGTGAATAATTTTCTGTGGGAAGAGAAACTACCTCCTGGCATTAAACCTTCGAATTCACGAGCTTTTGGCGGTTTCTACTGGCTTAACTTGGATCTAAACCTTAAGTCTGGTAAAGGCTCCGTCATAATCAGACTAGATTCGATAGAATAAGGCAGAGCAATCACTGGCCATTTGTCAAGGAATTGAAACGCGATGTGCAAAGCAATGCGTTAGAATTCTGGTAGTGGCGACAGTGAATTGTTGCTCCATTTAGCAACTTAGGTTAGGTGGCGTCGTTTCATTGGCGATCGCAGCTCCTCTCCATGGGTTTCTACCTTTACTGCTCGATTTAATCCTTTACTCATTACTGCATGGCACCCCATTTCCGCTCTAGACGCCCCATTCGTAACCTGCCCCAAATCAACGAGCGTATCCGGTTTCCGGAAATTCGCGTTGTGGACAGTGACGGCGCCCAGCTAGGTATCATTACCCCTCAAGAAGCGATGGAAATCGCCAATGAGCGTGATCTTGACTTGGTTCTGGTGAGCGATAAGGCTACTCCTCCCGTGTGTCGCATCATGGACCACGGTAAGTACAAGTTTGAGCAGGAAAAGCGGGCGCGGGAAGCACGTAAGAAGCAGCATTCCGCCGAAGTGAAAGAAGTGAAGATGCGCTACAAGATTGAGGAGCATGACTATAACGTGCGCCTCAATAACGCCAAGAAATTCCTCAAAGCAGGCGATAAGGTCAAGGCTACTATCACCTTCCGGGGTCGTGAGATTCAGCACAGCGACTTGGCTCGTGTCTTGCTCCAGCGCTTGGCCAATGACCTGGGTGACCTGGCAGAGATCCACCAGTCTCCAAAGCGGGAAGGTCGCAACATGATGATGTTGATCAGCCCCAAGAAAGCCACGAACTAACGCTGGCCTGAGCGATATCTGAGCCACAATCTGAGATATACCCCTTGCCTTTCTACTACCCTCGCCAGATCCGTTTTCATGAGACGGATGGGGCGGGGGTTGTTTATTTTGCCAATGTTTTGACGCTGTGCCATGAGGCCTATGAGGCTTCGCTGGAGGCGGCGGGGATTGAGCTGGCTGAATTTTTCAAACCGGAAGGACTGGTTGTGCCGGTGGTGCGTGGAAATGTGGACTTTTTTAGGCCGATGGTTTGTGGCGATCGCATCACCATCGTCCTCACGCCAAAGCCGATTCCCAAAGCCAACAAGCCCCTAAGTGAATTCGAAATCGACTATCGCCTCTTGCCAGGCACAGTAGCGGCAGCGGATGACTCCACAGAAGTCATTGCCCAGGCCCAAACCCGCCACTGTTGCATTAATGCTGAAACCCGCCGCCGCCAAGCACTACCCGATGAGCTTCAGGCTTGGCTGGCGCAATGGTTAGCGACGGACTGACATTGCCTAAGCCTGGGTTGGGCTGAGCACGGTCGGATTGCAGGCAGATCGCCTTGAGATGTTTCACTACGCACCTATCTTTAGTCTTCTGTTAGACGAATGTGAGGTCTGCGTGAATTTGACCAGGTTGCTGCTCATTGTTCTGGTGCTGGCGTTATTCTGTGTTCAACCAAAGCACATTAGATGCGGCGGTTTCGGTTCTACAGTCAGTTCTATTTCGAATCTATATGGAGCCCGCCGGGGTCGCGTATGCGGCATTAACCTGGCGGGTTCACTCTTTTAAAGGCTTTGATGGAGTGCGATCGCGGCTTTAATTCCCGGCCCACACAGATTCAAAAGTCCCAGTGCTTTAAGTCAGTGCTGGGACTTTTTGGTCTTCACAGCCAAATCTCAGCCAACGACTATTCAAGCCTCAGGTGAGCATCAGAAGGGGCTCAGGAAAGCGATGCATTCTAAAGACATCGAAGAAAACAGGTTGTCCCAAACAACCGCCCCCACATTTCTGGAGTCCCCTCATAAAGGGAAACAGCCACCATGACCTTAATTACCCGCGCCGTATCCGCTCTTGCTTTCACCGCGACTCTGTTTGCAACCACGAGTGCTTTTGCCCTGACCCCTTTCCAAGCGGCTTCCCTTGCCTACCGTGGCCAGCTCGACGGCATTTCTGGCTATCAGACGCTTCAAGGTGATATTCGCGGTGGTCAGGTGACGGGGGAAGATATCCTCGAAGCTGCTGGTCTTGAAGTGAATGCTTCTGACGCTAACTTTGTTGAGAGTATCCTGCGCGATAACAACGACGACTAGAGCAGGCTGTTTGCCAAGCTGGACTCTGCTGGGGATTGGCCTGCATAAACCATTCCCTGGCTTGAGCCCCAGAGACTGATATGAATCTTTTCCCGTAGCAGGTGGCCTGATGGCTGCCTGCTTTTTGCTGTGCATTAGCACTGGCTCTCGTTCGCTCAGATTGGAGTTGGTTGCTGGAGCTGGCAGGGGCGGAGGCTTGCCAGCATGATGGCTTGTTATCGAATGAATTTATTTTACTGATGACTCATTTTGTCAAGCCTAAGATACAAAAGTTATAGTAGATTCGTGTTGATGTTAAACCCATCAAGAATTGAAAAACGTCTATGGTCCGACGGGTGTTGATCACTGGGCACCTGTGTTGGTGGGTGCCCAAGATGTCTGAACTCGTCAATCTTCTAGGGAGACAGTATGACTAGCAAATTTGATCACCTGCGTGCTTTGGTAGAGCAACTCCCTCAAAATGGCGAAGGCACCACATTGGATTGGGAGTGGCATGCTTTGATGCGCTTCCAGGCTGATCTTGTGAAGACAGGTGTTTTGAGAAATCGTCCGCCCACCAGTAATCACTTGCGAGAGTTGCTTCGGTTGGCAATGGATCAGCCGATGAAGGCGCCTCGAGCCGTTACCGCGCGATGGGCTAAGAGAACGGCGGCGCAACTTCGTCAGGAAGCTGCTGATGTGGCAGCGCTGCCACATGCTTCCGTTGCCAGTTGGAATGCCCAAGCAGATAGAGAAGTCGCGTAATCTCTCGCTCATATAGCTTTTGAGTGGAGAAAGCCCCAGCTGTTCCTAAGTGAATGCTGGGGCTTTGATGTTTTTCACAGCCGAATCTCAGCCAATGACTATCCAAGGCTCAGATAGCGTTCAGGGGGGATTCAGGGAAGCGGTGCATTCTATAAACATCGAAGAAAACAGGTTGTCCCAACAACCGCCCCCAGATTATTGGAGTCTGAATAATGACTGCTATTACCCGCACCGTTTCCGCTCTTGCTTTCACTGCTACTCTGCTCGCAACTTCAAGCGCTTTTGCTCTTACCCCTTTCCAAGCGGCTAGCCAGGCTTACCGTGGCCAGCTTGATGGCATTACTGGATATGGCACGTTGAAAGGGCAGCTCAGGTCTGGCAATGTTACCGGCGAGGATATCCTCGAAGCGGCTGGATTGGAGGTGAATGCCTACGATGCCAACTTCGTTGAGTCTGTGTTGCGCGATCGCGACAACTAAGTGCCCAGTTTTACAAGTTTGACTCCGGTTGGGAGTGGCCTGAAAAACCATTCCCTTTCTTGAGCCCTAGAGACACAAATGAATCTTTTCCTTAGCAGGTTGCCGTTGGGTTGCCTGCTTTTTGCTGTTGGGCCATCTGATGAAATAGAACAAGGTCTAGCGGTTATTTCGGGCTCACAATCTTATGGAGTAAGGATTATAGGCGAATAGAATGATTCGAAGACGGGACTAAATTTGGAAGTATATCGGGTAAAAAGCATCTTTAGTCTTGCTCAGAGGCATCTAGGAAAAGAGCTCCCCGGTTGCGAAGATCATCTTTCTCTTCCTCGGTTAGGCTGGCTGTTTGGCTGAAGCGGGTCGAGAGAACATTTGCTCCTTGGAGGTAGGCTCCTTGGAGGTAGGCTCCAAGGAGGTCGGCTCGTTCGAGGTAGGCTCCTTGGAGGTCGGCGTCTTCGAGGTCGGCTCCTTGGAGGTCGGCTCCTTGGAGGTCGGCTCCTTGGAGGTTGGCTTCTTGGAGGTTGACTCCTTGGAGATTGGTGCCTTGTAGGTAGGCACCTTGGAGATTGGCACCTTGGAGGTAGGCGCCTTCGAGGTCAGCCCCTTGTAGGTAAGCGCCTTCGAGGTCAGCCCCTTGGAGGTCGGCTCCTTGGAGGTCGGCTCTTTGGAGGTTGGGTCCTTGGAGGTTGGCTCCTGCTAGGTTGGCTTCTTGGAGGTTGGCTCCTTGGAGGTTGGTTCCTGATAGATTGGCTCCTTGGAGGTTGGCTCTTTCGATGTCAGCTCCTTGGAGGTTGGCTTCTTGGAGGTTGGCACCTCTCCAGAATCGTCTGAATGGATCAAAATTCGAATTCCTCAAGCTTTTACTATAGTTAAGAATTCTCAAAAACCTGTCTTTGTCTATCTTCTCCAGTTCTTGGTTGTTCAAAGGGGAGAAAGTTATTGATTCTAAGTCTTTTCTGAACTGTCCAAATCTATGAAATTCGAATAATAGAATCATTGAATTTAGTCCAGAAGAGATGTCTATTTCTCTTAGGCCTAGCGACAATTCTCGCTCTGGAGTCTGTTGGCGTAATGTGAGCATTTTTGAACGCGGCAAATTCGATTCTGGAGTTTTCACTGCATCAATAAATTCCCCTTCACACCAGCGTAAGTAGAAGTCCTGTAAACGCCTAAATAAATTCTTCCATTGCTGGACTTCAAATCGGTCTGCTCGTTGAAGCAGAGCTATGATGTAAGTTAAGACCTCTTGCGAAAGGAGACCATACCCCAATAAGTCATAGATTTCATGGTGCATCGTGGAATCTGATATTTCCCATCCACCGCGACGGCTCTTAGCCTTGTTCGACCAGTCCTCAAGGGTGTTGGCTAGGCGCTCTGCAAATAAAAACTCTCCAAAACTCTTGTGAACAAATTCCACAGCTCCATCTTTATCTTCAGCTGATGGTTTTATGTAAAATGCTGTCAATATATTGTTGAGTTGTTTCTTCTCTGAGAGACCATTTTCTTGCCTCGCCTGCTGCAACGCAGCCAGCACTGGATTGTTACCTTCTTTCTTTAATCGGTCTTCTAAAAATGAGAGCCTTGCTACCTCATTTCCTGACTGAATGACACAGAGTGCAGCTTCATTTAATGCTTCTCTTAGATCTTTGGGAGTGAGTTGGGTTAGGCGAGTATTAGTTTCATCCCCTCTTTGTTTCTCCAGAACCCATCGGACTGCCTCATCATAAATAGAGACTTTTGCTTGAATTCCATCCTCCTCTTCAAAGAGCCGAGCATTTAGGTTGGCTTGGGGGTCACGATGCATCATTCCCAAGAGGTATAGCAATAAAGGCTCTCTTGCCAGCTCATTGTTTATCTCGTTGGGACAAACCGTTAAAAAGTGTTGAAAGGAGTCCGCTTCTTCCGGGCCAAATTTGGCTCCCCATTGCCTGAACCACCTTTTCCGCAGGCTGTCATTCATGGGCTCAATCTTTGCCCGCAGTAACTTATTCGTTTGCGAAATCAGCCGATCCATCCCTTGGAATGCCAAGGGGCGACCCGTAATGAGAAAACGGTGATGGGTGACTCCTTGAAGTTGCTCTACTTGTTCTAGGAATTCCTTTAGCCCCCCTTCGCCTTTGGATGAGCCTGCTAGTAATAGTTCATCAAAGCCATCCAATAAAAAGAGGAAACGTATATCTTGTCTTTTAAACCAGTTGTCATCTTTGACAATGTACTGTTGAACCCTCACATCTTGAGCGAGTGTATCAGCGAGGCTCGTTTCATGTTTCCGCAGGTCTCGAAGGCGTATGAGAATTGGGGTATAGGCTGGAAATAGCTCTCGCTGCATCCAGTCCGCGAACATGCGACAGAAAACACTTTTTCCCCGCCCAGCTTCTCCTTGAAGAAATAGGATTTGATTCTTCGCCCCCTCATTCTTGAGTAAGAACTTTTCCACCCAAGCGCGGATGCTACAGCTTTGACCTATATCGATCTGGCCGTCACTATTCAGGGGCTGTAGGTCCAATGGCACATACAATTCTTCGAAGGTGAGGTCAGCTTCTCCAAAGACTTTCTCTTTTGGACCGGGTTCAATGACTCGGGCCAGGTAGTCTTGAACTCCCTGGTTAAAGTTCTGTTCACGGCTCCAATCTGAAAGCGTGGGTTGTCCCAAGTGCTGGGTAGCTTCCTTAGACTTGGCCCAAACCTGGAGCATGTACTTGGGGGTATTCCAGGCAACCCGCTGAACCCACCAGTGAACCTCGCTTTCTTCAAGTCCTGCCTCACTGAGACGGGCTTTCAAGACTTCTCCAAATGCCTCCGCTAGCTTCGTCTGAGGGAATCGCGTCACAGCTTGCTGAGCCAGCTCTTCTGTAATTTCAAGGGCACTGAGCTTGTCTAATGCTCTTTCAACCGCTTTAGACGGTGCTTGCCCTAAGCGTTGTCGGAATGCAGGTGACTCTTGGGCCAGTAATTTCGCAAAACTTTCCAAGTAAGCTGCTTGGCAGCCCAGGGCAATACATTTTTCGAGACTTGGAGGAACTTGACTCTTTTCGAGATAGAACCGGAGTAGGCCAGTTGCAATGGAAACAAAGGGCAAGCTCTTTTCCACCACTTCACCCAGGGGTGAATTGAGCACATCCAGTAAAGAGTCAATCTGGTTCACCAGCGGGACAAGCTGCTGGGGCTGAACCTTCCCTTGTCCTGGGGCGAGGGCCGCCGCTAATCCAAAAACAGCCTGTGCAGCAGTTGCTGTTTTATCGATCGTTTGGGTCGAAACCAACTCTGTGACATCGGTGGTTAAGAAAGTCCAGAGTCGAGTTGCCATGCTTTAGACCGTGCTTCAAGCCATTGTGCCCATTAGTGTAAGTGAGGGGTCGTCATTCAATACAGCCCTACCTTTTAATAGTTCATCCCTCGCTGCCCTAGGCATCTGCTGAGCATGAACAGAGGACGACTTTGCCAGCATCTGCTCTTGCTTATCAACCCCCAAGACTCACAGCCAAGAATTTGTCCCCACCCATCTGCCAGCAGCCCCAAAAAAGAAAAACCCCAGCGGGTAGGCCAGGGTTCGAATCGTAAGAGAGGATTGCTAGATGCCGCTCTTGTAATAGAAGCTTACCCAGGCTGAATATTTGGCCCGTCGGCTATTCGGCGGAATGCTATTAGTGCTGCTCAGCGCTTCAGAGACTTTCTACAACAATGCTTAAGGCAAAACGCTGAGGCTCATCTGGCGCATGGCTGCAATCCCTGGCCCTTTAAATACAATGGGCGGCGGCAAAATTTAAGATTGAAAGACCCATCGCCTCCCCAAGCCAGATGTCCAAGACACCCACCCAGCAATCCCTCACGGCCCAACCCATTACACCCAAAGCCTTTGCCCCCTTCGGCCAAGTCATCTTTGCCAGCGAGGACGGCGCTCGCTTCGGCCCCGACGATGCCCAGCTCCAACTCAGTGCAGGTACCCCTCGCTTTTACATCATGGCCCTAGAGCATCGGGGGCGACAGTTCCACACCATCACTCGCCACCAGCAATGCACCCAATGCCTCGGTGCCATCGCAAATCAGCCCTGGCTGATGGCTGTGGCACCACCGGGCGATGCCGATGCTCCTAATCCCGATGAGATCGTGGCTTTTGCCATTCCCGGCGACTGCTTCATCAAGCTCCACGTCGGTACCTGGCATGCTGGCCCCTACTTCGATGCACCCACAGTCAGCTTCTACAACCTGGAGCTGAGCGATACCAACATTACGGATCACGAGACTTGTAATTTGCGATCGCGCCACAACCTCACCTTCGAACTGGTCTAGTCCCAGAGCCCTGAGTTTCCTTCCCCCTGCGCCATTGCCCAATCCCGCAATTGTCGCCGCTGAATCTTGCCCTGGGCATTGCGGGGAATGGCATCGGTGAACAGCCATTGCTTCGGGCGTTGGGCTGGGGTGAGGGTGGATGCGATCGCCTGCTCCAACTGAGCTCGCAGCGGCTTCGCCCTTGGCACCGCTGCTTCCCCGACAACATCAGCCACAGCTTCTCCTGGCACGACCACCGCCACCACTCGTTCGCCCCACCTAGAGTCCGCCAAACCCACAACCACTGCATCTTTCACAAGTCCCGTTGCCAGGATGCCAGCCTCCACCGCCGCCGGGAAAACATTCTCCCCCCCAGAAATGATCTTGTCACTGGCCCGCCCGATGATGTAGAAATATCCATCCGGGTCACAGTAACCCAAGTCATCAGTCACGAGGCTGCGGGCTGATTCCTCGATGCCGTCATTTCCAGTCCAGAGTTCAATGCTTCCGCCATAGCCAGAAGCCTGGTTCTGCTGCGGCTCGATCGCGTAGTAGCCCAATGCGAGAGAATGGGCCCGGATCTTTAGGATGCCACTGGCCGCCGTTTGGGGTTGAAATTGCCCATCTGGACATAAATTATCATTCGCCTTGTCTGAGAATGACTGCCAGTCAATCCAAGCATGGGGCAAGAGTTTTCCACAGCCTAACTGCCCCTTGAGGAAATCGTCCGGATGGAGGGTAATAATCTGAGAGGCTGTTTCGGTCATCCCATAGGTGGGCGCAAGCCGTATATAAGCGCTTTTCGCTTGGTCTAACAAGGCTGGCCATGCAGGTGCTCCACCCAAAAAAATTGTATAAAATCGAACAAGCCATTCTGATCCTTGGGACTCTTTTAGTAAGTGCTGAAGCTGAGTTGGAACAAGGGATAGGAAGAATTGTTCGAGATCACTAGAAAAAAATACTTCTGAGAAAGCAGTATCTACTTGGTTGCCTATGCTACTAGCATTTCGTCGCTGAAATTTGTTTTTGACGAGGGGCCAGGGCAGCAGCCAAAATCGACCTCCACTGAGAAGCGATCGCAAAAACTGCATGAGACCGCTGACATGATGAAGCGGCAGCATACAGCAAGAATTAATCACGCCTGTTGGATGTACAAGACCTGATTGCTGAAGTCCTGAAACAGATGCAGTGAGAGTCTTCCAGCTATGTAGCGCAAAGCGTAATTTCCCACTAGAGCCCCCCGTAGGAATGCCAATCCACGGATTTTCCACAGGCTGTGGAAATCCCAAAGTGGGACTTAAATGGCTCAAACCCTGGTGATCATTGGGATCGATCTGTTTTCCACAGGCTATGAAAACTTGTGGAGAATCCTGCTTTTCCCACAGAAGTAGGGAGTTATCCACAGGCTGTGGGAGCCAAGGGAAATAGGGCGGAATTTGCCAGTCAGGATCGGTAATCACGAGGTGAGGGGCGAGACCCTCTTGCACTTGCTGCCAGTGGTCTAGCCCCCAAGCCGGATTACCTAAAAAAAGAGGGTAACTCAGACTACTTATGGCACTGAACCAGATTAAAAATTGAGTTGGGTCAGAGATCACTAACAAGACCACGGGCTGGGAGATCAAATGATCTGAGCGATCTAGCGCAGGGCGAGGTGAGACGAGTATTGCTTGTTGCTTAGTAGGAAATGCTATCCCAGGATTTTGTCCAGCGGATGCCTGGCTAGGTTCAAGATCGCCATCCCAGCTTCTGTCGGTATTACACCAACTCCAAT
This sequence comes from uncultured Pseudanabaenaceae cyanobacterium, assembly GCA_937949725.1. Taxonomy (GTDB): domain Bacteria; phylum Cyanobacteriota; class Cyanobacteriia; order PCC-9006; family JAAUQQ01; genus JAAUQQ01. Next base: position 13,095 of record CALECT010000065.1, on the reverse strand, counting down.
CTTGCTGCACCAGCCAGTCTCTGAGGCCTAGGGCTGCTGTGGCGATGGATTGGGCCGTTAGCTCGGGTCGCAGCTTGCCTTGGTCATCCCAGCCCCGAATCCAGTCCTCATGCTGCCGCTGAGTTAGCAGTTCGATAGCTGTTGCCACAGGTCTTCTCCCATGAGTTGTAAATCGGTGGACTCGTTTGGCCCATCGAGACCATCTGCTTTGAGCCATTGGCCCACCCCAAAGCCCATTGCATAGGAGCTTGTCTGGTTTGTAGGGTGAGTTGCTTTGGCTTGAAGCATCTCTGCCATGGCGAAGACAGCTTGGCGGGCGAGACCTGTCTCAAAAACTGAGGAGAAGACAACTTTGAGCTGATGTTGATGGCAGTAGTTGATCAGGGCTAAGGGGTCTCCGGCGATCGCCCCTTTAACCACAAAAATCTCCCGCCACCCCCGCCGATGGCAATCCGTTAACTGCTCTAGACCTGTAACAGACTCGTCCAAGGCGAGGGGCGTTTGATAGGCCTGGCTGAGCTGGAGCAGGTTGGCAAATTTCTGGGGAGGCAAGGGCTGCTCTAGGAACTCGATGGGTAAACCTTGGGCAGCCAGCTCATCGCAGCGGCTCAGGCATTGCTGGGCTTCGGCCAAATTAAAGCCACCGTTGGCATCGAGCCGGAGCTTGGCTTGGGGGGGCAGCGATCGCCGCAATGCTTCTAAGTCCAACAGCTCCTGCACAAATTCTCCAACCCCGAGCTTCCACTTAAAGGTGCGATGGCCTTGTTTCCACAGCTGGGGCCAAGCTTCGAAGGCCTCTCTTCCCGTGGGAAGCAGAGCACAGATCTCCGCAGTCTCGGCTGGGGAGATCGAAGTAGGAAAGCGACCTTGGAGCTGAGCAATAGCCATGCCCAAGCCAAAATGGGTGGCGGAATAGTGAGCGGCCGATCTTTCCACGATCGCGGAAAGATCGGCCAGGGTTAGTTTCGCTCCATCAATTTGGAGCTGAGTGAGGAAGGCGATCGCTTCTTCCAGGGTCTCCGTTCCAAACCAAGAAATGGGAGCTATTTCGCCGTAGCGGGTGTCCAATAGCCCGCTATCTGATGAGGCTTGTAATTGCACAATCAAGCCCTGGCGATCGTACCAAGGTCCATGGGCTGTGTGCAGCGGTCGAACAAATTTCCGTCGATAGGGACGAAATTTGAGGGTTAACGCCAGATTCTGTGGGTCTACATCGCCTAGCCCAGCCAATAGCCCAGCCCAAACAGCAACCCGCTCCAAAAGTGCAATGCTACTGCAATGAACTTACAGTTCATCACCCGCTCCGGCTGGTCGTGGTACTTGCCCACATGGCGGCAAAGCTTTATCGCCCAAGGTAAGCCCCCCAGACCTAGCAGGGCTGTGGCAGGAGCGGCTCCGATGGCGACGAGCAACAACATTAGTCCAAAGCTAACACTGCAAATCATCGGCAACAGCTGAGCCCCGCGCTTCGTGCCCAGACGGACAATGGGCGATCGCTTCCCCGCCGCCAAGTCATCTTCAACCTGATGGAAATGGGAGCAGAGCAAAATCAGGCTGGTTGTCAATCCCAGCACCGCCGAAGCCACCCAGCTATTGACTGAAAAGGTTTGCACTTGACTGTAATAGGCTGCTCCCACGGCTAGGGGACCAAAGGCGAAGAAGCACAGGATTTCCCCCAAGCCCCGATAGCCCAGACGAAAGGGCGGGCCTTGGTAGACATAGCCCAATACACAGCAGCTCAAAACCAGAAGAAGCACCATGGGGTCTTGCTGGAGCCAGGCGATCGCCAATATCCCCCCAATGCCCAGGACTAAAAATGCGTTTGCCAAGGCAAAAATCAGCCCTCGGTTACGTGTGATATTCACCAGTGAATGGTGCTTGTTCACGTCGATGCCCGTATCCGCATCGAAGACATCATTGGCGAGATTCTCCCAACCCAGCAGCAGCACCGCCGCCCCCAGAAATAGGCCAAAGATCAGGCCATTAATGCTGCCCGTTTCGTAATAGGCAATGGCGGTCCCCCACCAGATGGGCATCACCGCCACGCTGTACATCGGCGGTTTGATTGCCGCCATCCACAACTTTTTATTAATAGCGGGTGCTAGGACCGGTGAAGTCATTGAAGGTGAAGAGACGTTAAGTGATTGCGAGAGTGTCTACTGCCATCGCCCAGTGAGCGAACTGGAATGTCTGAGCCATCAAACCCGCGCTGTCCTTTCGATCAATACCAATTTCTTTAGGTGAGAGTCACGATTTGACACCTTTGTTATCAAATCCCCTCACTAGCCTGAATTTTCCGTCCAGTCTAAAGTCTTATCCTTCAGATGCCCGATCGCTCCCCCCCCTGCCCCTCGTCTGCCCAACCTGCTCCAAGCCGCTCGCCTCATCGCTGCTCCTGGGTCATGAAACCACCGCCAGTGGACTCACCTAGGCCTCCCATGGGCTCAGCAGCCACACCGCAACCCAAGCCAAACTCCAAGACGAACTGTGCGAAGCCACCGCTGACCTATCCCCCATGGTCTTGCCCAGCTGCCTTACCTCAGCGCCATCTGCCAAGAATCCCTACATCTCACCCCATCGCCCTCATTTCCGCCCCCCGCAAGGTGAAACAGCCCCTGGACCTAGTGGGCTACCACTTCGAGCAAGAGCCATGCTGATTCCCTGTATATACACCAGCCATAACCGTGCGGCGACCTATGGTGATCCACTCCGGTTCCGCCCCGCACACTTCATGGAGCAAAAGTTCTCTGCTGCAGAATATTTCCCCTTTGGCGGGGAAACCGCAATGGCATCAGCATCGCTCGCTCTACGAGATGAAGTTGGATTCTGGCTCAGGTCATCAGTCGCGATAGCTTTAGCTCAGTGGCAGAAGGGACGAAGGTAATCCCCGCCACTGGGGATTACCTTCGTCCCTTCGGACAATTTCCGCCTACGGATTAACAACATTCAGCCAGAGTTAATAACAGCTTTGTCATGATCAACCCACCCAAGGCCCAGAATCCTTATAGAATCAAGGCTGTAGCGGATTTTGGTCGTTACATTTTTTAACTATTTCTCTTTTTCTGCTCCATCGCCCCTGTGGGTCATGCCTAAAGGGTCAGCCTTTTAATAAAAGCGTTTTTTATGGTCTTCACTCCCCAAAAGGAAACCCGAGCGCGAGCGCCCCAATCGTTCGGTCGTTTTTTGAGCCAGCTGCAGGATGCTGTGCAGGCAGAGCAGCTCCTTGCTGCTCAGGGACGCTTAACAGGTCAGACCGCTGTGGCCCCTAGCTGCCTTTCCGTAGCAATGCCCCTACCCGATGTCGATCCTCTCCTGGCGCTAGAGCAATTGGGCGGCTTCCAAGTCCCCCATTTCTATTGGGAGCAACCCAGTCAGGGACTGGCGATCGCAGCGGTCCACTCCGCTATCCAGGCAACTTTTCAAGGCCCCCAGCGATTTTCCCAGGCTCAGGCTTTTGTCAATCAACAGCAGCGACGCATGGTCCTAGCGGGCGATCGCCATCTGCCCAGTGCCCAACCCCGCTTTTTCTGTAGCTTTACCTTTTTCGCTCAAGTCCAAGAGACCAGTCCTTTTCCGCCTGCGACATTGCTTCTGCCCCGCTGGCAGGTAGTGCGCCAGGGCCAGCCCAACCGACATTTACACCATCACCTGCCCAAGGATGAAGCCGAGAGCAGCTTCGTTGCCAATTTTCGATTACACCGAGGTCAGATTGATCGCCAGGAGGCCCGTGAGGCTTGGGAGGTCTATAGCCAGCTCCAAGCGATGCCCAATGGGGATAGTTTGCGGGCTGTGAACCGAGCCTGTGTCAAGACTTCAGCGACGGAGGGCTCCTTCCGACTGAAGTATGAATTTGATGGAGATGCCTTTGAAGCCTCAGTGGATTCGGTACTAGAGGCGATTGGAAGCGGCCAGGGTTCAGAGCCGCTCCATAAAGCGGTGATGGCTCAGGTGCTGAAGGTGCAGTCTGAGTTTCTGATCGATCCAGCAGCGGCCCTGATGGCATTGCGATCGCGCCATCCCGACTGCTACAGCTTTTCTGTGGGGAATGGCGCAGGAGCCGTCTTCTTGGGTGCAAGCCCTGAACGGCTCATCCAGGTTCAGCAGCGTCATCTCCACACTGAAGCCCTGGCAGGATCTGCCCCCCGAGGTGTGACCCCGGCGACGGATATCCAGCTGGCTCAAAGCCTGCGCACCAGCCCGAAGGAACTGCATGAGCATCGCCTGGTGGCAGATTTCATTGAATGGCAGCTAGAAGACTTGGGCCTTATGCCCCAGCGAGCTGCTGAGCCCCAGGTGTTGCAGCTCACGGGCATTCAGCACCTGCAAACCCCCATCCACTGCGCCTTGCCCCAAGGCATTCATCCCTTTGAGGTATTGGCCCAACTCCACCCCACCCCAGCAGTGGGCGGAGTCCCCCAACACGCGGCCTGTGAACAAATTGAGCAACTAGAAGGCTTTGAGCGATCGCTCTATGCCTCTCCCCTGGGCTGGATCGATGGCCAGGGCAACTGTGAATTCTGCGTGGGTATTCGCTCCGCCCTGCTTCAGGGCAATGAGGCCCAGCTCTTTGCTGGGGCTGGCATTGTCAGTGGCTCCGAGCCCGCCGAAGAACGAGCGGAGGTGGAGCTGAAATTGCGGACATTACTCCTTGCTCTAACCAATCAATCTGGCCAGAGATAGAGATCAATCCAATCAGACGGTTAATCTTGCGACTGTCACTGCTTTTCAGGAATGCACAATTCACCAAATCACGAATGATCTTTAAGAATGTTGCATTTTTGAAACAAAATTGCGTTTAATGGACATATTCATAGAACAAAACGCAATACAAAAAATATGCCTTACACAGAAGAAGAGGGCGGTATCCTCAATAATTTCGCTCGCGAGCCCAAGATGTACAAGGCTGAGCCTCCTACGGGCAGTGAGAAGCGTAACTACGCTATCTTCGGTGCTCTGGCGGCTGTGCTAGTGGCAGCTGTGGTTGCTGTTGCCGCTTTTGCGTCCTAGCATTCGGAGTAGATGACTGGTTGAGAATGATTTTTGACCCATCTGCTATGTACGACTGAGTCTTTTAAAATTGGCTTCTTGCTTCAGCAGCGGCTCAAACCTTTAACTGGTTTGGGCCGCTGCTGGTTTGCATTCAGGGTTCCGTAAGATAGACTTATCACCGAGTTTTTGTGATACAGCGTTGGTCTATCACTCCCGTGTCATTGTTTGAAACAGGTGCAGTCTTTTATTGAGAACTGTGGCATTTCAGAATCAATGGGGCGGACAAGGGTCTTAATGCTTCAGGCATTTGCTATACCGTTCAGGCTCCGCATATGGCGGAAAAGGGAGACATGAAGTCCTGGGAATTCTTGTTGCAAAAGGAAGGCGATCGCACCTGGCTTCCCCTGGAAAACCCAACGGTGGAAATCTTGGAGGGTCGCTATCGCGTGGTGGCCCGGACACCCTGTGCAAAAACAGAAGTGGACATCTATGTCAGTTTTGTCTCCAGCGAGGATGATCCGCCGAAGCGCCGAATTCAGCAGCGCTCCCATAGGGCCAATGATGATGGCCTCCTGGCGATTCTGCCCTTTACGCCTTTTCGTCCCGGTCGTTGGGAATTACGCTGTCGCCCCCATGTAGATGCCGGAGAGACTACCCAGCAATGGCATAGCCAGATCGAGCTTCAGGTCCTGCCCGAGGACAGCCAGGGCGATGATGACCTATTTGGCTGGGACCAGCCCCAGGATGATGCCTTGGACTCCCAGGTGACGGCGACTGATGCTCCCCTTCAAATGGATGAGCCTGAGATAGATGAGCCAGAACAGCCCGTGGCTCCGCCCGTAACTCAACCTGGGGCTGAGACTGCCCCCATGGCCGAGTCTGCCTCTAATACCCGCTCGGCCGCAGCTCTAGACCCTGCCACAGCCTCAGATGCAGATATTCAGCGCCTAGCAGCGGAAATGTCTCAGATGGTGATGGAGTCATCGGCAGTTGACCCTGGTGCTGCGGTTGCACCCGATGCCACAGTGGCCAAGGAGAGACCCCCTGCGGATGAGACTGTCACCCCATCGAATTTGCCCAGCCCAGGCTTTACTGCGGCGTCTAGCGTGACGTCTGATTCAAGCGCTGTGGTGGATTCCAATCCTGCGATGGAAGCTGCGGAGCCGGTTATTGCGATCGCTTTAGAAGAAGACGTCGTCATGATGGATGGCGATCGCCGCGTCACAGTACAAGGCCAAATCCTTCGCAGCGGTCCATCAACCAGCCCCGCCAATGCCCCGTGGCCATCAGAACTGCTGCTGACAATAGAATTGCGCGATCCAAGCACCACAGAGATTTGGGCGAGCTATCGCGAGAGCTTCCGTCAGGTCATGGCTCCCCTTTCCTTTAGCAGTGAGCTACAGCTCCCTAGTGCCTGCCGCACCCAGCTGTGCCTAGGGAATGCAACCCTCTGGCAGGTGGAAGAAAACGGTAATTTAGAACGCTTGGTAACCCAGGATTTCAATGCCATGGCCGCAGTGGATACCCTGCTGGACCATGCTCGCCAGTCTGCCCCTGTTGCTTCTAACAGCCTTGAGGAGGGAGCAGTCAGCAATTTGCAGCAGCAGGCTGCCAGCAACTTCTTGGTGACAAAATTTGGTGCAAAGCCCAACATTTCCAAGGGCAATATTCAGATCAATACTGAGTTACTCAATTTGCTCAAGCCCACGCCTCGCACTGCGGGAGGCCAGGTTCAGGATGGCTCCAGTGGGTCAGCAAGTCGGCCCATTGCTGCGCGGCCGGTCGGTGGCTCTTCCCTAGAGCTGCCCCGCTTTGGTAACGCTAGGCCGGTCGCCCTGCCCCTGGCGGATAGTCTGGCGGATGATTTGGCTCAGGATCTAAATGCCAATTCTGGCGATAACTTGTCTGGCGATGAACTATCTAGCGATGAATTGGCCCTAGACTCAGAAGCTGTGGCCAGTGCCCCCCTTGAAGCTAACAACGTGGAGTCCGCGACAGACCTGGCACCCTCCCCAACATCAGACCTGTTGTCCGAGACAGAGGAGGACAACCCCTTTGCCCTACCTCTGGATGGAGATCTCGCGAGTCTAGAGGCGTTCGCTGTAGCAGATGGTTTTTCTGAACCAGCCCCAGGTAGCACCGTGGATACAACTGCCGTGACCCAGGTGGATGACTTGGGCATGGCCTCAGCATCGGATCTTGGGAACGCAGAATTGGCTAAGGGTGCACCAGAGCAACCTAGTCTGCTCACCGGGGAGTTTGACACTGCTGGGGGTCTTTCCCTCGCAGGTGAGTCAGCGATCGCCCCAGTAGATGAGGGGGCGTTGCTGAGTAGTTCTGCAGGTTTGGCCCATGAAGTGGTGGTAGATGACGAAGAGACCATTCCCCCTTCTAAGCTGGCTTGGATGCAGCCTACCCCCAGCGAAGGGGTCGTAGATGAAGATATCTCTGTCCCCGCACCAGAGCTAACAGTGCCCGAGGTAGAGCTTGTGAAGGGCGATACCGTTCGAATTCAAGTGCGCGTGGCCCAGGAGCCCGCCCGTCTCTGTGCCAGGGTCTGGCTTTTGGACTGTCAGTCCCGTACCTTACTGGGCGAGCCCCAGTGGATCACGGCTTTTCTGCCCCTAGGTGACGATTTGATGGAGGCCAATGTGGATTTGGTGATTCCTGAGGGTTCGATTGAATTGCAAGTGGAGGCGATCGCCGTAGAGCCCATCACCCAACGGGAGAGCCGCAAGGTCTCCACTCGCCGAAAGGTTAGCCTAGGCGGTGAGGGAGAAAATATGGAAAGTTGGTAGTTGTTGTCATCAGCTAGGTGGCGGACGTTCAGATTCCAGAAGGAAACATTTTTCAAAGAAACACAAAGATCCCAAGGAATGTCCGGCCAGGATTTGGAGAGTGGAGCATACTAACCGCGAAGGGTCATTTCAGGCTGATTCGTAAAGCCCAACCTTTGCTGTTGTCACTCAGGTAACCCCTGCAAGGACGCATCCATTCCCATGTCTACTGTGCCTCAACCCTCGCCTCGCAGCGAGCGACGATCTGAATCAGATCGCGACCTATTAGCGCGATGCCATCTGAGCGAAGCCACGCCTCAAACGATTGCCTTCATTGATACAGGTCTCCAGGACTATTGGAAGCTGAGCGATAGCCTGGTTCCGACCACCGAGACCGTCATCCTCCATGCCCATCAGGATGGTGTTGAGCAAATCACTTCTTTGCTCATGCCCAATTCCTACATTGATAGCGTTCATATCTTTGCCCCAGGTGCTCCGGGTGGCTTGAAGTTGGGCAATACCTTTCTCAGCTTAAAAACATTGGAACGCTACCGAGAGGATTTAGAATCTTGGTTTGCTTTGACGCAACTATGCGATCGCTCTCCCAGCTTGGCTATTTACGGCTGTGACGTGGCTGCGGGCGAAGCAGGCAGCAGCTTCATTCGCAAGCTTCATGAACTAACAGGAGCTAGTATTGCGGCTTCCTTCTCTCCAGTGGGCCATCCCGCCCTAGGCGCAAACTGGAACTTGGAACGACAAATGGGCCAGGAGCGTCCGCCTTGGGTCTTGGATAGTGAACGGCTAGCAACCTATCACGCAACGCTCTAGCTCCTGTCTGGAGATATTGCTCTGACATCGCATCCAGAAAGAAGAAGGGGGAGTGCGATTGCACTCCCCCTTCTTCTTTGAAATTTAGCTGACTCAGCCAGCTTAACTCCCTAAGTTTTCAAGGCCTTAGGTCGCAGAACCAACGCCAACGTAGGCACCATAGAAAAAGATACCCAAGACAGTCAGTGCACCCATGCCGGCCACTAGACCAACCAACCAAATGGGGATTCTTCCGTCAGACATAATATATGCTCCTAATTTCTTAAATTGTCACGCATCGCGCTTTTATATCGATCCAGGCCACAACGACCAACTAGTTAAAGAAGTAGCTGGAAAAGAGAATGCCGAGAACGAAGATCAGCAACAAACCAAGGTAGAGCGAAGTACGGTTTAGCTCTACGGGCTGCTTGTTGGGGTTGTTGTTAGTCTTGGGTGCCATAGTCTCTTGGATGCCTTAGCGCTGGATAAACTGCATAGCGGTAATGGCGCCCACGAAGAATACGGAGGGAACGCCCAGGGTGTGGATGGCAAGCCAACGCACGGTGAAAATAGGATAAGAAATCGGTTCGTTCGGATTGTTAGCGGTCATTGTCAAATTCCTCTTTCAAGACAGGGCCAAGCTAGCCCTCAATTCAATCGGGTCTTTGGGGGGAACGAAACTGGCCCCCCGAGCCTAGGGGAAAACCCTAGCTATCGACCACCAATAAAGTCTTCGATCTGAGTCTTCGCGCCTTGACGTTCAGACAAAATCGGCGCTTCAACACGAGTTTGGGTGTAGTAGTCGTCCGGACGAGGAGTTCCGAATGCGTCGTAGCAGAGGCCCGTAGACACAAACAACCAACCTGCAATGAACAGCGCCGGAATGGTGATGCTGTGGATCACCCAATACCGAATGCTAGTAATAATGTCGCCGAAAGGGCGCTCACCTGTAGAGCCACCAGACATATCCGCGTCTCCCATGTAAACCAATAGAGCCTTTCTATCCTAGCGTGCTTTTGCCCATGATTCTTAACCCCTATTCATTTCATTTAACATCCCCCGAAATTCAATGATCATCGGCCTTTCATAGGCTATGCAGGGGCTGGATTTCGATGATTTGCTCACGCTAGCGCGATCGCGCCTTTGCATTTCTGAGAAATTGCCCTAGCTCCCGGCTCCCAGAGGGCTCAGCATTGGTAGCGAGCTTGGCTGACACAGAAAAGCGCACTCCCAAGTTAATGGAAGCGCGCTCTCAACGTTCAATCTAGTAATGAAGCTGGGTTCAGCTCCAGCCGAGGCGGGTCAATATGATGACCTAAGCTGCTGGTGCAGACATGGTGTCGTACTTCAGCAGGACACCAGAGCCACCCATAACAAAACCGTGGCTCTCGTCAGAGAAGACGACGCGGTAAAGGTTGGTGGGTAAGTCTTCGACGTCTGCATCCTTCATCCAGGTTGCGCCACCGTCGTCACTCACGAGTAAGTTGCCACCACCACCGGAAACCCATATTTCCTGGGGAGTGCGATAGGAGAGGTCCAAGAGGCCCCAGCTTGCTGCGAATTCAGGGGTGGTCATGTCTCCCCAAGCTTCCACATCAAACGGGTCTTCGCCAAACTGGACGCTGCCGCCCTTGGCGAGCAACCAGAGACTGCCGTCGGGTTGGTAGCCCATATTCTGAACACGGCGAGAAGAGGTGCGCTGATGGGGCTCCCAATCGATTTCGCCGGGCTCCCAGGTGGAGTAGAAGTTGCCTTTAGCGGAAACGGAAACGTAGCCACCGTCAGGAGAACGAGCGATATTGCGTACAACACCAGCTGCATCTTGGACGAGGGCTTTCCAGTTGCGGCCGCCGTCCTCGGTGCGGTAGATCGCGGCCACGTCGGTCACCATCTCTGCGGTGTCAGCGCCCAGGGCGGTGACGAGCATTGGAGCACCGGGCAGTTTCTCGCTCAGGGGGATGCGATTCCAGGATTGGCCGCCATCCTTGGTGTTGAGCATGATAGGAGGCTCGCCCACAACCCAACCTTCGTCCCCTTTAAAGTCGATGGAGGAGAAGCGATAGTTCTCGCTATCGAGGGCCAGTTCGCGCTGTTCCCAGTTGTTGCCGCCATCAACGGTCTCAAGCAAGGTTGCATGGGTGCCGATCAGCCAGCCATGGTTAGGGTCGCTGTCGGTGAAGGCCAAATCAAGAACTTCTTCATCTGTGGGCAGGTCGATTTGCGCCCAAGGGTTATAAGGCAGGGTCGCCAGGAAGGCATTGGAGCAGCTGGAGCAGAAGATTGCTACTGCTGCCAGGGGCAGTAAGCGACGCAGTGCTTTGGCTGCGAAGCGAATTGGATTGGAGTTGAAGCTCACCATAAACCGTTGAGTAAAGAGCGTTTTGAGAAAATTTAGACCCCCATGGGCCAATTCATTTGGCAGAGTCCAGCGGAGAACGCTGGTTGGCTAGCCTGGCTTCGATGGAATCAACGAAGTTGGGGACTATCCCATGCCATAGAGGCTTAGGAAGATAAAGAAGAAGGCCAAGAGGCTACCAAAAATGAGGATATTCTTCTGCCCGGGGGTGAGGGCATTGACCCCAAAACCATAGTTGAGATTTTCCTTAAAACCAGAGGGTGTCCCCTTGGGACCCACATTGAAGAACTGAGGCTTCGGAGCGCTGCAAACAGGGCAACGCCAGTTCACAGGTAGGGCTTCGAAGGAGGTTCCAGGATTGGCCTTCCGGCTATCACCTTTGAGAGGCTCGTAAACATAGCTACAGGAGCGACATTCGTAGCAATCTGCTTCGCTGGTATCTCGATCCTGGGCTGACTCAATCATGGTCTTCTCGACCCGCTGGGCACCAATACCCGGAGGGACAAAGAGTCCATCTATGTCGTCTTCACCAGCGGTTTGGCTGGGTTGTCCTGCAGGTGTAGCAGCAGCATTTGATTCGCTGGATACTTCTGTAGGGTGGCCAGAAGACTCGGGAATAGACTCGGACGGTTGAGTTGCCATTGCGATCGCGCCAATCCAAAACAGCTTTAATCTTAACAAACTGTAACAGGAATGCCCCGTTTATGAGGTAATTTGGTCGGCTTTCAGATGACTGAGTTCGAGAGTTTGGGGGCTGCTCTATGCCAGCCCCCAAGATCTTTCTGGGGTTGGCGTCCCTGCTGCGTGAAGCTTAGTGGCACAATAGGAGCTGGCGTGGCCAATTTGGGAGAAATTGACTCTCTACTTGGCAAGGCTTGCTGTAAATGACTTCATGTGGGTCAGCCCTCGGGCAACCTTTAAGAATGTGAAGTTAGATTCTGCGGCCCAGCGCAGACACCACCCAAGGAATTAGAAACCACCTGTGTTTGTCCTCAGCGGATACGAATACTTACTTGGCTTCATTTTTGTTGCCAGCCTAGTGCCGGTCTTGGCGCTTACGGCATCTTGGCTCTTGCGCCCGGCCCCTAGTGGTCCGGAACGACGCACGACCTATGAGTCCGGTATGGAACCCATTGGCGGTGCTTGGATTCAATTCAACATTCGCTATTACATGTTTGCCCTGGTTTTCGTCATTTTTGACGTAGAGACGGTGTTTCTCTATCCCTGGGCTGTCGCTTTCAATCGCTTAGGCCTCTTAGCCTTTGTGGAAGCGCTCATCTTTATTGGAATTTTGGTGGTGGGTCTGGCCTACGCCTGGAGAAAAGGAGCTTTGGAGTGGTCATGAAGCAGATTGTCGATGCGAGTGCAGCCAACTATGACGATTGGCAGCGCGATCGCTTAATCAACCCTGTGGCCCAGGGCAATGTCACTCAGGAGCTTTCTGAGAACATCATCCTCACTTCATTGGATGACCTCTACAACTGGGCTCGTCTGTCCAGCCTATGGCCCCTGCTCTACGGCACGGCCTGCTGCTTTATTGAATTTGCAGCGCTGCTGGGCTCCCGCTTTGACTTTGACCGCTTTGGCCTCGTGCCTCGGTCCAGTCCGCGCCAGGCTGACCTACTAATCGTGGCTGGTACGGTGACCATGAAAATGGCTCCCGCTCTGGTTCGCCTCTATGAGCAGATGCCTGAGCCTAAGTACGTCATCGCCATGGGTGCCTGCACCATCACCGGCGGTATGTTCAGTGCTGACTCCCCAACCACGGTTCGCGGTGTGGACAAGCTGATTCCTGTGGATCTCTACATCCCCGGTTGCCCCCCTCGTCCCGAGGCCATCATTGATGCAGTGGTGAAGCTGCGTAAGAAAGTGGCTAACGACTCCATCCAGGAGCGTGACATGCTAAAGCAGACCAACCGCTACTACAGCACCACCCACCAGATGAAGGCTGTGCCCGATATCCTCGACGGCAAGTACCTCAGCACTGGCACCCGTGAAGTTCCGCCGAAGGAACTGACCGAGGCCATTGGCATGAAGGTGCCCCCGGCGCTGAAGGCATCTGAGTCTATGAAGGAGATTGCGGACCGTGGCTGAAGATCCCAAGAAAGGTGCTGAAGCTGCTGAGGCAGCTCCTATTGTTGAAGCCGGTAAGACATCTAAATGGCT
>CALECT010000064.1 GCA_937949725.1 uncultured Pseudanabaenaceae cyanobacterium | reverse complement strand
GCGATAGGGGGAGAGCCCCCCTACCGTAGCACCCGCTACAAAATCGTCGTCAGAGTCTTATCGAAGCTTAAGGCGAGTCAAGTTGAAGGGTTTCTGCGACTTGCTCCGTCGTTAGTCCCATTTCAATCAATGCTGTTTGGCGGCTTTTGGCTTTTGCTCAGCGACATCAGCTCACATGCGAACCCTGACCTTTGGATTTGGTCAGCTAGTGTCATGGGCGACCTAGTCCCAATATTGTTATGTCCAGGCGAGGAGATCAACCTGTTTGTTGTGCTGGGTGAGAGGTTGTTTGAGAATTCGGCCAAGCGTTAAGTTTGAAATCTCGACCCGCAATGAAATGTCGAAATCCCATTGATCTTGGCAGTTTCATGGGTCCTCCTGCTACCGCTAGAGGCCTTTCTCAAACAACCTCTGAGGCGTTGATTTATCTAGAAGGGAGCTTTGGGTGTGGTCGCGATCGCTGGTGATGGACTGAAATAGAGGCAAGGGGATGGCCTGAATTCGCTTGCCTCTATTTCTATAGTTTTGGCAGCGAGAGCGTAGAACTCCCTAGCAAATTTGGACGATTTTTAGGGAGATGGACTGGTGAAAATTTTGGCGGTTTGGGGGAGTTTGCGTCGGGGGTCTTCTAATGAGACGGTGCTACGGGCGTTGGCACCGGTTGGAGTGGAGGTGGTGCTGTTTGGTGATGGTGCAACTAATGGCATTGGACAATTGCCCTTGTTTAATCCTGATGTGGAGGCGGCGGGGGAGGAGGCCCAGGGGGGCGCGGTTGCTGCTTGGCGAGCAGCGCTGGCTGGGGCAGATGCTGTGGTGATTTCCAGTCCGGAGTATGCCCATGGGGTGACGGGCGTTTTGAAGAATGCGTTGGATTGGGTTGTGGGGAGTGGGGAGCTGGTGGGGAAGCCGGTGGCGTTGATTAATGCGTCGTCACGGGTAACGGTGGCTCAGGCGTCGTTGGTGGAGATTTTGACGACGATGGATGCGCGGGTGGTGGTAGATGTGGCGGGGACTTTGGCGGTGCCGCTCGCGGAGAAAGGCTCCGATGAGGAAGGGCTCTTGGCGGCCCCAGAGGCGCGAAAGCTGTTGGCGGGGGCTCTGGAAAAACTCGTGGAGGCAGTTGGGGATGTTTAAGAAGCGAATCGAGAAATTTGTTCCATGTTAGATGACACGATTCCTATCTTCACGGGGATTAACTGTAACCCGCTGTTTCTCCAGCACAATCAAAGCAATCCCACCTAAAATTGCCGCAGAAGCCAAAGCCAACCGCAGACTCAGCGGCTCTCCCAGCAAAACAATTCCCCCCATCGCCGCAATCACCGGCACCGTCAACTGCACCGTCGCCGCCTGAGTCGCCTTCAACCCCGGCAACGCCGTATACCAAATGGCATAACCGATCGCCGAAGCCAACCCACCCGAAGCCATCGCATAACCCACCCCCGCAGCATCCAGCGACATCCCCCGCAGCATCAATAAACTTAAAACCACCGTCATTGGCACCGCCCGCAGAAAATTCCCCGCTGTCACCCGCGTCGGATCGCCTGTACCTTGGCCCCGCAGCGAATAAACGCCCCAGGCAATTCCCGAAACCATCATCAGCAAAGCCCCGCCCAGTGGTGGTGCCGACGACAAGCCTGGCAACAGCAGCGCCAAAAGCCCCGCAAACGCCAACACCATCCCTGCAATTTGCAACTTTCTCAACCGTTCCCCCAGCCAAATTCCCCGGCCAATCATCGTTGCCTGGACTGCCCCAAAAATCAGCAACGCCCCCGTCGCTGCAGGCAAGCTCACATAGGCAAAGGAAAATGCCGCCGCATAAACAAACAGCGCTAGGGCAGAGAGCCAATTGCCCGCAATTGTCTTCGGCCCAAAGCGCAACCTCACCAATAGCCAAAGCATCACCGCACCAGATACTAGGCGAATGCTTGTAAAACTAGCCGCATCAATGTTCGTACTATTCAGTGCAGCCCGGCAGAGCAAAGAATTCCCCGCAAAAGCAACCATGGCTAGGGTCGTCAGGACAATAATGCGAGCGTAGGACATGGAGCGATGATTTCCTGGGCGTGGGTCCACGGTGGGGCAAGTCAGCGCCCTGCCATTTCGAGGCTCAACGACTCCAAATTTGCTCAGCAAAGTGACTAGAGCCTTACCTCCAAAGTAGACGCCAGTCGCAGCATTCAACAAAGCTTGGAATTCGTCACTATGCTCCCTTGATCTTGAGCTCTAACAGTGGCACCTGGTGCTCCGTAGGCTGGGGAGCGGGGAGTTGCGGTGCTTGCCTAGGGATTAATGCTCAGATGTTCGGGGGCTTTGTTACGCAACTTAAGTTTGGTGGGTGGTGGGGCTCAGATGTTGCTGTGATCCCCGAAACCGGGTCGTGGTTGCATTGTGGTGAAGGGTGAGGCCTCTCAGTAGGGCTAGAGGGCGGGGCAGAACATAAGTTTTATTGCCTGGAATCACCATTTCTCGTGACAACGCGATAGCTATAGGAAGTAGAGATGGATGTTGCGGTTGCTTCTCAAGCTTCCTGAGGAATCGCTATCGAGATGTTGCACCTATGACTTGTTTGGCGCTTTGGTTTTTAGGGGTGGTTTGTGTTTGGTTGAGTGGTCAGCTGGATGATGATATTCCGGCGATCGCGTTGCTATTCGGGGCGGCGGTGTTTTTGCTGGGTGGGTTGGTGATGACGCCAGCAAATGTGCAAATGGGAGCTGAGGCGATCGTGGTGGTTATGTTGCTTTGGACGGGGCGGCGGCGGTTGGAATTGGATTCGCAATAGCTCGTAATGACGGCTTTGGCCTAGTGCATGGAGAAACAAGGCACAAATCCATGAGGGCCAGCCCTCAAACTCCCGCCAAAGGGGGCCGACGGCTTCCCCCTATGGATCATACCCTCCCAAGGAGGCTGGGTTGCTTCACTGGTTACAGCAAGTACTGTAAGCAACTGACGCTGCTGGGCGCAGTTGTGGAGTCTTGCACGAAACTTCTTTGCTTCAATCTGGTGCTGTGAGCCTTGATACAAACCAAGCCAACCACTGTCCTCTTTGTTCAAGGGGGACCGCGCAAAAGCGCGAGGGGGTTGCTTTGCTTCTTGCCGTTTTAATCTCTTGGTTCTTAAGCGCTTTGCCTCCGAACCCCCGTCTCCTTTAGGAGAAGGGGCCAGGGGAAGAGGAGGCTGTTCCTACCGCGCCATCCGCTCATCTACCAAACGATCGCCCACCAACTCCCCCAACGCAGGCACCAAGGCCTGACTCAAGGTCCAAGCATCCACACCAAAAACCGTGCGCTCAGCCGCAGCATGCATTCCCGCCTGGGCATGCCACCAAATCGCAGTTTTAATCACATCTTCAGTCACATTGGGCTGAAGCTGGGCGATCGCTAATAATCCGCCCATCAATCCAGTCAAGACATCGCCACTGCCGCCTCGGGCCAGGGCGGGGCTGCTGTCGGGGTTAATCCAGGTGGGGCCTTGGGGGCGGGACACCACCATACGGCCACCTTTCAGCGCAATTACCGCGCCAGACATTTCAGCAGCTTTGCGGGCGAGGGAATAGGCGGGGGCTCCGGTTTCGACGACGTCGGGGAAGAGGCGCTCAAATTCGCCGGGGTGGGGCGTGAGCACGGTCATGCCTTTGCGGGCGCGGAGGGTTTTGATCGTGCCCATGCGAGCTAGCAAGTTTAGGCCGTCGGCGTCGAGGATGAGGGGGCGGCTGGTGCGCAGGACTTTTTCGTGGGTGTGGACGGCTTCGAGGCTGACGCCGGGGCCAAAGGCGACGGCGCTGTAGCTGTCGGGGTTGACGCTGTCGGGTAAGGTCTCGATCGCGCCATGGGGCGTTTCAGGACAGCCGACGACGATGGCTTCGGGCAGTTTGAGGGAGACGCTGTCCACCATCGATTCAGGGACGGCGATGGTGAGCATACCGACGCCGCTGGCTCTGGCACCCATGCCAGCAAGAACCACCGCACCGCGATATTTGTGGGAGCCTGCGACAAGGAGCAGATGGCCGCGCTGGTACTTGTGGGTGGAGCGGCTTTGGGGCCAGGGCAGAGAGCGGCGGGCCACGTCTACGGTGAGGCGTTGGACGGAGGGCTCGTCGTCGAGGACGGCTTCGATGCAGCGGCTGGGGATGTCGAAGTCGATTAGCTCAACGGCTCCGACGGATTCCAGGGCGATGTCTTGCATGACGCCCAACTTCCACAGGCCCAGACAGAGGGTGCGGGTGGCCTGGATTGCGGTGCCCAGGGTGATGCCGGTGTCGGTGTGGATGCCGGAGGGGAGGTCAATGCTGAGGATGGGGCGATCGCTTTTATTCACCCATTCAATGCCACTGGCCACTTCGCCATCCAGCAGACGGTCCAGGCCAAAGCCAAACAGACCATCAATCCACAGATCCGGCATGGTCAGCTCGGCGACATCTCGAACCCAGGTGATGTTCAGGCTGCGAACGTACTGGGCATGGGAAGCGTTGAGGGCCTTCTTGGTGGGGAGGGGAGACCATACTGCCACCTGATAGCCTCGCATATGGAGCTCGCGGGCCACGACCAAGGCATCGGCTCCGTTGTGGCCAGGGCCAGCCAGGACGCCCAGCTTGGGGTACTTAGCTAGGGGATAGAGTTCTTGGATGCGTCGCGCCAGCAGGCAGCCAACTTTTTCCATCAGGGCGGCGATGGGCATGCCCGATTCAAACATGCGATTTTCAATCGCTCGCATTTGATCGGTATTGACGACGACTTGATCGATAGTGCGCATTCTTTCCCCGACAAGGCCACTGCGATGAATCGCAGCATTAATTAGCGTGACGTAACCGGACCCGAGCAGACCGTATCTATGGCGTTGTAGCAGCACACCTCCAGACCGTCCCTAGTTGATCCAGCAGCTAAGCGAGATCAGGTCATGGGCTGAATATCCCTTGTCTTGGGGCTTGGAAAGGAGTTGCTTCCGCATCATCCGTCGCCAATGAGACCCAGGACCGATAGGACAGCCGCCAGTGTACATAAAACTGCGCCAGACGCCCAAGATTACGAAAACTTTGTGTAATGGGCATCCCAGGTATTTTATAGGGGTTGTGACCCCCTAGGGGTGATGACCTAGCCTTGTGCTTTATTTCCCTGACAAAGCGCGGGGATTTGTCAGGGTGCTGAAACAGCGGTTTCCGAGGGGGATTTGAGGGAGATTGGGATTCCATCTAGGTATGGACTTGCCAGGCTGGCAAACTCTGGCACAATACGGTGCAGCTTCATCTTGCGATTTTCACGGCGATTCCCATGTCCCAGTCCCCGATTTCCCTCGTTTTTGTTGATGAGGACCAGCTCGCCCAGCAGCCCGAAGCGGTGCGCAACTGGTGTGAAGTTTCTGGATTTAAGGGAAAGAAGGGGAGCCATTGCGTGATTCCGGGAGCGGATGGATCCATTTCCCAAGTCCTCGTGGGTCAGCCTGAAGATTTAGACACCTGGACCCTGGGCAAGCTCGCCACAGCCCTGCCTGCTAAGACCTACGCCTTGGACAGCAGCATCGAAGCCGCCGTGGCGACGAAGCTTTGCCTCGGTTGGAAGCTGGGGCAATATAGCTTCCGTCGCTATAAGCAGGGAGCTGATAAACCCCTGCCAGAGCTAGTTGTGCCTGATAACGCCGATACGGCTTATATTGACGCCGCCGTTGCCGCCACAACCCTGACCCGCGACCTGATTAATACCCCTGTGAATGACATGGGGCCAACTCAATTGGAAGCTGCCGCCCAGCAACTGGCCGATGAGCATGGCGCAGAGATTAGCGTCATCGTTGGCGATGACTTGCTAGAGCGGAACTATCCCATGGTCCATGCCGTGGGCCGGGCCAGTGTGGATGCACCTCGGGTGATTGATATCCATTGGGGGCCTGCGGACGGTCGCAAGATTACCTTGGTGGGCAAGGGCGTTTGCTTTGACACGGGCGGCCTCAACATCAAGCCCGGCGGCAGCATGAAGGCCATGAAGAAGGACATGGGCGGTTCAGCCCAGGTTCTAGGCGCTGCCAAGTTGATGATGCAATTGGGCCTGCCGCTGCGATTGCGGGTGCTGGTGGGTGCCGTGGAGAACAGCATTGCGGGCAATGCTATGCGCCCTTCGGATATTCTCCAGACCCGCAAGGGCATCACGGTGGAAGTGGGCAATACCGATGCGGAGGGTCGCTTAGTCCTGGGAGACATTCTTTGGGAGGCTGCGAGCGAAGACCCTGAGCTGGTGGTGGACTTTGCCACGCTGACGGGGGCGGCGCGAGTGGCCCTAGGTACGGAGTTGCCGGTGCTCTTTGCCAATCAGCAGGAGAGTGCGGTGGCGATGTTGGCAGCGGGTGAAGCGATGGATGATGCCCTGTGGCAGTTGCCGCTGCATAAGCCCTACCGCTCGATGCTGGATTGCAAGGTGGCTGACCTGTCGAATATTTCCAGCACTCGCTTTGGCGGGGCGATTACGGCAGCGCTGTTTTTGCAGGAGTTCGTTAAGCCGGAGACGAACTGGATGCATGTGGATCTGATGGCTTGGAATCTGCGGACCCTGCCGGGGCGGCCTGAGGGCGGTGAGGCTATGGGGATGCGGGCGGTGGTGGAGATGATTCGCGATCGCGTCTCCAGCTAAAGCAAGCGAATTTAATAAAATCACAGTTATGCAAAGAGCTGAACTTTCCTGCCCTAGCTAGGTATTAGCACAGCAGATTAGGGGAAAACCAGCTCTTATATCTTCAGAGAAACGAGGGCTGTTGGGTCGCTTCACTGTTTGAGAGTCAGTACTGATCAGGCTGTGACTTCTTTGGGCATTTTTGCAGGCTAGGAATGATCGCTGCATACGTTCAGGCGAAGCCTGACCGGTTTTGTTTCAAGTCCCCGTTTTATCTCAAGTCCCCGTTCTGTGCCAGCTCCCCGTTCTGTGTCAGCTCCCCGTTTTGTCTCAAGTCCCCTTTCTCCTTTAGGAGAGAGGAGGATTTGTCTCTTGTCTCTACCCATTCCCAAACCGATAGCCTTTCCCATAAACAGTGTGAATCAGGGTAGGACTGCCCTTTGTTTCAATTTTGCGGCGCAGGAGACGAATCTGGGCAGCCAGGACATTGCTGGCGAGGGCGCGATCTCCCCCCCATAAAAACTCTTGGATCTGTTCATGCGTCAGCAACTGGGCCGGGTGTTGCATGAGATAGGTCAGCAGACGAGTTTCTTTCTCAGAGAGTTCGATCGCTTTTCCGTTGCGATGGGCGACTTGATTCATGGAATCGAGTTCGAGGTCTTCGACTTTGAGGAGATTGCTGGGGGCTGTTGGTTCAATGTTGGGGCTGTTGGTGCGGAGTTGGGCGCGGACGCGGGCAAGGAGTTCGCGCAGTTCGAAAGGTTTGATTAGGTAGTCGTTGGCTCCGGCATCGAGGCCTTGGACGCGATCGTCGAGGGTGTCTTTAGCGGTGAGGAAGAGGACTGGGGTGTTGTGACCCTGTTGCCGTAGCTGTTGGCAAATTTCTACGCCGGAGAGTTCGGGGAGCATCCAGTCGAGGATGAGGAGATCGTAGGGTTCGGTTTGGGCCAGGTTGAGGCCGGTTTGGCCGGTTTGGGCGATGTCGACGCTGTAGCCCTCCTGCTGGAGGACTCGGCTGAGGGGGGCGGTGAGTTCGGGTTCGTCGTCAACGAGGAGGATGCGCACGGTCGTTAAGGGATGGGTTATGTCCGTTTGAGTCCGCTAAGGGATGAATTAAGGGTTTGTCGGTAAAAGGCTTTAGGAGGTCAGGCTTGGCTTGATAGGATTAGAGCCGGTCTGCGTTTGGACAAACGAATCGGTTCGTCTGTTCGAACAGTAAACCAGGCTATGACGATTACCTAAAACTTTCGGGCTCCCATCCATGCTAACTGTTGCCCTCGCCAAAGGCGGCTTGCTCAAAGAAAGCATTCGTATGTTTCAGTCCATTGGGCTGGATTTTAGTGCTTTTTTGGAGCCGGGCATGCGCCAATTGCAAATTGTGGAGCCCACGGGGCGGGTGCGAGCGTTGAAGGTGCGTAATGGTGATGTGCCGGTGTATGTGGAGTATGGCCAGGCTCATTTAGGGATTGTTGGTTATGACGTGCTCAAGGAGAAGCGCCCCAATGTGGCCCACCTGGTGGATTTGGGCTTTGGTGGTTGCCGGGTTTCGGTGGCGGTGAAGAATGACAGTCGCTATCAGTCGGCGCTGGATTTTCCGGCTCACATGCGGGTGGCTTCGACTTTAGTGAATTGCTCGCGGGAGTATTTCCACGATTTGGATATTCCGGTGGAGCTCGTTTATTTGTCAGGGGCCGTGGAGTTGGGGCCGATTACGGGGATTTCGGAGGCGATCGTCGATATCGTCGAGACAGGCACCACCCTGCGGGAAAACGGTTTACGGGAGACGGATGTACTGTTCAACAGCACGGCTCGATTGGTGGGCCATCCCTTGAGCTATCGCCTCAATCAAGACGGTATGGGCGATGTAGTGGAGCAGATTCGCGAGTTGGTAACGGCGAAGGTATAGATATCACCACAGGCCAACTGTAAGGGCGGGTTTTGCCTAAAAGTCCTGCGGCAGCAGCGCGAAATAGCTGCTAAACCCGCCCTTACGCAGAAGCCCGATGCTTGCAGATCCATATTGAGCCATCAGAGCGAGTCGGTAGAGATTGTTTCAAACCCCATCAAGTCGGGTCTCTGCTCCCCCTCGGCGAAGCATTGTGCGTCATCCTGGAGAGACCTGTAATTTGTAGGCTTCATGAAATCTGCGACACCGCCTAATCTCTCGCTGTCAATTTTTGGCACGATCGCCGCAATCATCGTCTTCCTCGCCCTCAACGCCTTTGTCATCATTAACCCTGGCCAGGCGGGAGTTATCAGCATTTTGGGTAAGTCCCAAGACGGTGTTTTGCTAGAAGGCATCCACGTCAAGCCACCTTTTGTGGCAAGAGTGGATGTGTATGACACCACAGTGCAAAAGTTCGAAGTTCCTGCCCAGAGCTCTACAAGAGACTTGCAGGAGCTGACGGCGCGGTTTGCCATTAACTTCCGCCTCGATTCCAGCAGAGTGGTAGAAATTCGTCGTAAGCAGGGCTCGCTACAAAACTTGGTCACCAAGATTGTGGCTCCTCAAACGCAAGAGGCGTTCAAGATTACGGCTTCCCTGCGCACGGCTGAGGAGTCGATTACTCAACGTTCTGCGCTGAAGCAGGATTTTGATGACACCTTGAGTTTGCGTTTGGAAAAATACGGCGTCATCGTGCTGGATACCAGTGTGATTGACCTCAACTTCTCCACAGACTTTGCTAAGGCGGTTGAAGAGAAGCAAATCGCGGAACAGCGTGCCCAGCGAGCGGTTTACGTTGCCCAAGAAGCAGAGCAGGAAGCCCAGGCTGATGTGAACCGCGCCAAAGGTAAAGCCGAAGCTCAGCGTCTGCTGGCCGAAACATTGAAAGACACTGGCGGACAGTTGGTGCTTGAGAAAGAGGCTATTCAGGCCTGGCGTGAAGGCGGTGCCCAGATGCCTAAAGTGCTAGTGATGGGCAAAGACGGTGGCGGTGGCGTCCCCTTCTTGTTCAACCTAGGAGATGACGTCCAGTAGGGGCATTGCCATGTTCGTTGCCCTGTGAGCGTCCTGATTGATATTCCAACTGGGTCGATGCGTTGTAATTCGTGCAGCTCATCGGCCCAATTTTTTGCGAATTTTTCCCAGGGTGGAGTTGAGCCAGAGGCGTTTGAGTCGCCAGGGGTCTAGGCCTGGAACCAGTTGTTTGGGCTGGGGATTTTGGTCCTGGTGGTCGAAGAAGGCGTTGATTTCGGTGAGGATGACTTGGAAGCGTTGGAGGAGGCGATCGCGTCGATGCCCATCTAAAAGCGCCTCTAAACCTGCAACCGGCTTTGGCTCCCGCACCGCCGCCTCAATTCGCTGCAAGTCATAGTCCAGCGAGTAACCACCAATCTTCTGGCAATTAAACCCAGGGTCCAAAAAGTCCGACAGGCCATGGTTGACGCTGGAAAATACCTGACAGCCGCAGGCCATCGCTTCCAAGGGCGGCAGGCCAAAGCCTTCGGTTACACCGCTAATGGCCCAGTATTCCGCTGAATCGTAGAGATAGACTTTGGCCTGGTTGAACAGCCCCGGCAAATCCTCCACAAAATGGTCTAGGACGTAAACATTATGTCTGGCCTGGAGGGCAGGGATAAGTTGCTTGAGCAAGTACTGGGATGACTTGCGAGCCTGAATGAGAACGTCGATGGTGCGCTCAGTCTTGTTGTTGCTGAACTCTGGGGAAATTTCGTTGGGTAGATGGTACAGCAACCCATTGTTGGCCCACTGGCCCCAATAGCCCAAGGTGTTGCGGCTGACGGTGATGATGGGGACTGAGGCAGGGATGCGGAAGCCATAGCCTGAGCTGTGAGCATGGTAGATGGCGTGGTGGCCTTGAAGTTGCTTCAGCACCTTTGGTGTGTCGAAGCCCCAGCCGATGATGAAGGCGCAGTTCTGGCTGTCGCCGCTGCTCAATAGGTCTGATAAAAAAGGATGCTCCGCCTCGCGTTGACGGTAGGTGACGACGGCGGCTTCGCAGAGCTCTTGGGCCAGGGCCATGGTTTTGAGTTCAGCAAAGAGGCCGCCGCCATGAAAGGCTCCGCTGGTGCCGGGGACGAGGAAGTAGAGCTTGCGCAGTGGGCGGTTGGCCATTGCAGGGAAATACGAATGTGTTGGGACCTTAATACCACTGTAGGGACATGGCATGCCATGTCCCTACCAGGGTTGAATCTTCTCTGATCGCTATCAGCGCTGATATCTAAGCTGCGACCAAGGTTTTGACCAAGCCCTCGAACAGGGCTAGACCATCGGTGCTGCCCGTGACGGCATCGGAGGCGCGCTCGGGGTGGGGCATCATGCCCATGACGTTGCCTTGCTCATTGCAGATGCCCGCGATGTCGTTGCAGGAGCCGTTTGGATTGGCTGAATCTCCGTTCTCGCCTTTGCTGTAGCGGAAGACCACTTGGTTGTTGTCTTCGAGGCGTTTGAGCTGGTCATCGTCAGCGTGGTAGCGGCCTTCGCCGTGGGCAACGGGGATGGTGATGGTTTGGCCCTGACTGTAGTTCTTGGTCCAAATCAGGTCGTTACGCTCGACGGTGAGGGGGACGCGATCGCACACAAAGTGCAAGTTCGCATTCCGCACCAAAGCTCCCGGCAGCAACCCCGCCTCGGTCAAAATCTGGAAGCCATTGCAAATGCCCAACACCGGCTTACTCGCCTTGGCATGTTCCACGGTGGATTTCATGGCGGGGGAGAAGCGAGCGATCGCCCCACAGCGCAAATAATCCCCATAGCTAAAGCCACCGGGCACCACCACAATGTCGATGTCCGAGAGGTCGCTGTCCTCATGCCAGACCATGCGGGTGGGCTGTTTGAGAATGCCCTGGGCCACCCACTGCATGTCGCGATCGCAGTTGGAGCCGGGGAAAACAATAATGCCAAATTTCATGCTGATACCTTGCTGATGCTTCTGCCTGTCTATAGATGCAATGCCTTGCATCTCCGCTTGCAATCTCTATGCAGCAGCAAGCTCAAAGCGATAGTTCTCAATCACCGGATTGGCCAGCAGTTGGTCGCACACCTGATCTAGCTTTTGCTTGGCAGCATCTTCGTTTTCAGCAGCGAGCTTCAACTCTACATATTTGCCGATGCGCACCCCTTCGATGCCGTCATGGCCGAGGTGCTGGAGGCCCGTTTCCACGGCAGTGCCAGCAGGGTCCAGCACAGAGGGGCGCAGGGTGACGTAAATTTTGGCTTGATATTGGGTCACGGGATCGAACCAGGACGAGGATTGTAGGGTGGCGCAGTGCGCCGGAGTCTTGGGCGATATGGCCCCAAACTCACCTCGTTATTCTATCTCGACCGGGTCTTCTGGTTTGCTCTCTCCATTGTTCGTCACCTTGGGGAGAGATAGCTGTAGAAATGAGTAGGGTGAAGCCAAACTCATTGACTTGCTTGGGGCTGCTCCAAAGACAAAAGCCAGCTCCCATAGGAACTGGCTTTTGTCTTTGCGATACTGACATATTCTCTTCGCGACTCGACAATCAACTCATGGAGATTTAGTCACTGAATGCTCAAGCCACTGGTTTTACAGCTCGGCTTGGCAAGTGGCCAGCATGCTCGTTTCCTGGTCTTTGATGCTGCTTAAGGATTTCATCCCTTCTAGGCCCATCTGCATATCTACAGATTGAAGGTTGCTGGAAGCCACAATTGCTTTCTGCTCCAGTGCAATCTCATGGGTGTAGACACTGCTGTCGTAGGCATCTTCAATGCGCAATGCAAGTTGCTCATTATTGAAACGACCTTCGAAGCAGTTATAGGAGGAGTTGGGAGCGAAGACAGCACCAAGAACTTTACTGTCCTTGACTTCAAAAATCATATAGGTGCTACCCAGTTGATCTCGCTTACTTGCTTCACCGAAGAAGTGAACGCCATTTTCCAGATGGTTGCCGGAGGCGCGAGGTAGGGGGACAGCACTGACCATGGCCAATTGAATCGCGGTTTGGCGAGTCATGGCTTGGGCGGCGAGGGTTGTTGACTGGAGGGCAATGAAACCTAGGGTTAACACAGCCGTGAGTCGTGATGGGCGAATCCAGGTTGCGCTAAGAACGCGCTGGGCAAAGTTGAATGTAGACATGATCTGGATAACCCCCCTTAAGAAATCGTGCGAATCGCTTGCTCCTATTTCCCTGATACATCCATTCTCAAATGAATTTCTGAAAATGACCTCACTCCAATGGACAGTTTCGAAAGCCGTCTAAAGCGTGAGAATGTATCTTTCTTGCTTGCGTATGAACTAATCTTCTGTTGCGATCGCGCTGGATGGTTGTGATACCTGCCCGAAGTTTGCAAAACATAAGAAAGTTTCGGTATGAAACTTTACGTAAGGCGTTCTAAGCTCTGACTAGAGAGTTTTGATGTGCTCTTGCACAATTCCCTACGTCACAATGTGAAGTTTCTTATTCCTTCCCAAATAAAAAATGCTGCTATCCGATTTGAAGTTTGTTCGTGCTTAGCTCTTCTGGGAATTTGTTGGCGTGGGGTTACAGTTTCGGACAACTCACCTCTATATGGTGCTAAACGGTCGGTTCTAGGCAGGTTTGTGGGGGAGGGGGATTGCGGGAGCGTGGATAGCATATTCCCCGATTTCCTGAGATTTGGAGAACTAGAAAGAGCAATAGCTTCTCAACAGCATGGGGCCTTCGAAGTTTGCTTTGGCCGACTTGATTCTATGGGAGGTCTTGTTGGATAACTGTGGAGCAAACTCACGCTGAAGTTCTGTTGCAGTGCTGGCTAAAGTTCACAACGATCTTCCATCGAATGCTTTTGATAACGCGATGAGTATTATTGCTCATTCCTTGTTTTGGCTTTGCCAATATTTAATCCAAGCAATGGGCTAGCGCGGAATGATGACGTAGGGAGATGGAAGGGCTTGGACGCGCCCTTTTTGAAGCAGGCCTTGGTAGATCATGGCGGCAACTTCGCCTCGGGTGGCTTCGCGGCTGGGGCTGAGGCGGTCTAGGTCGGGGTAGTTGACGACGATGCGGTTGTGGAGGGCGGAGGCGATCGCCCCTTTGGCATATTTGGGAATGACATCCTGATCGGCCAAGCGATTGACCAAGCCCTGGTGGCCGCCCGTGAGCTTGAGGCCGCTCACTAGAGATAGGAGAACTTGAACCCGCAAGATGGGGCGATCGGGCTGGAAGCGGCTATTGGCATAGCCTGCCAGGAAGCCGCCGCGAGTGGCTTGGAGAATGGCGGAGCGAGCCCAGAAGTTGGGGCTGATGTCTTGGAATTTGGGCTCGGGCTTGAGGGCGACGGGGTTGAAAGCCTTGGCGATCATGACGGCATATTCGGCTCGGCTGACAGCGGCATCGGGCTGGAAGCTGCCGTCGGAGAAGCCTTGTAGCAGGCTTTGGTCCACCATGGCCCGGACGAAGGGCTCGGACCAGTGGCGATTGACGTCGCGCAGACTGCTGGGGACGAGGGGCTGGGGGATGAAGTTGGAGTCGAGGACGGGGGCTTGGCGCAGGACGACTAGTGCCTGGTAGATCATCACGGCGATTTCGCCCCGGCTGATGGGACGCAGGGGCTCAAGCTGGTTGAGCTGGGGATAGTTGACGATGATGCGGTGCTGGGTGGCGGTGGCGATCGCATTGGTCGCGTAGCTGGGAATTTGGGCGCGATCGCTATAGACCTCCAGCAACCCCGGACTGCCCCCGGTCAGGCCCAAGCCGCTGACCAGAGCAACAATGGCCTGAACCCTGGTGAGCTGCTGATTTGCTCGAAATGTCCCATCGGGGAAGCCCGCGATAAAGCCCATGCGGTTGGCCTTGAGGATGGCCTGGGCACCCCAGAAGCTATCGCGCACATCCTGGAATTTCATGCCGGGGCGTTTGAGGGGCTGGTTGAAAGCTTTGGCGATGATGGCGGCGTATTCGGCGCGGGTTAGGGAGTTGTTGGGGCGGAAGCTGTTGTCGGGGAAGCCAGAGATGACATTGCGGGCGACGAGAGCTTGGATAAAGCTGCTGGCCCAGTGGTTGGTGACGTCGGTGAGGCCAGTGCTGGGCGTTGGGCTGGGGTTTCCGGTGTTGCCGCCTGGAGTCGGGCTGGGAGCAGGATTGCTGCTGGGGGGGGCGACGGGGGTGATGCCGCCCTGGGGAATGGCGATCGCTTCGGGCTCCAATAGAGGCCGAGGCTCAGTTAACTGGCTGGCCTTGAAGTCAATTTGCCCCTGGTTGCGTTGGGGATTGACCTGGTTGCCCACGGAGGTGAGGCGGCGGTTGGTGCCGTTGTCTAGGTCAAACTTGCGGTTGTTGAGGAAGACATTGGCGGCGGGGTCTTGGTCACTGCCCAGGTCGGGTTGGGCTTGACCCCTAATGACGAGGCCCGATTCGCTGCTGTTTTCGATGCGGTTGTTGCGGAGCACCGGCGTGGCGGAACCGGCGATCGCCATCCCCGTGGTGTTTTCCAGTAAGCGATTGTTGGCCACTAGGGAGCCGCAGTTGTCTCCCATTGCGAGGCCCAGGGGCATTTGACGACAGACGTTGCCCCAAATCTCCCCCTTGGTGTTGCGCAGGAGGGTGATGCCGCTGGTCTTGTTTTGTAGAAAGAGGTTGTCGCGGATGAGGGGATTGGCGCTGCCCAGGGCCACCATGCCCTCGCGACCACAGTTCCGCAGGGTGCAGTTTTGCACGACGGGGTCCGTGGATTCAATCCAGACGCCAGTGCCATTGGCATCTTTATTACTGACGGTGATGCCCCGTAGCTGGGATTGATTTTGGAGAACGACGCCGACGATTTGTCCTCCGAGAATGGCGCTGCGATAGTCGCCGCCGCCCTCGATCAGAACGTCTTTGCCTTGATTCGATTCATTGCCCAGGAGGATGACCCCTGCGGGGACCACCAGGGGGAATTGCTCGCCGGAATTGCGATTGTAGATGCCGGGGGCAAGCTGGATCACGGTGCCAGCCTGGGCTCGGCTCAAGGCCTGGGTGAGGGTGCGGAGGGGCGCAGCGGTACTACCAGCGGCGCGATCGCTACCGCCGGTGGCACTGACTTGGAACCGCAATAGGGTGGGGGATGGAGCCGAGGACTGGACCATGGGGGCAGAGGCACTGGTAAAGAGCGCCGAAGGGCACCTGAGAAACTGAGGTCGTTTACGGTCCGAATTCTTAGATCTAGGACTCGTAAAGAACGATACGACCAGTTTCTTTCCCTAAGGATAATTGACAGCGCCATTATGCCCGGTCTTTTGGCGATCGTCACATGCAAAAGAGCGTTAACGGATGGCTCAATGCTCTCTAGGCGGCTAGCTGTTTTCGATAAATCACTTTGTCTTGCCCCGCATCGTAGTAGTCGCGAATGCAGGCTTCTTCTTCGTAGCCGCAACGCTGATAGAAGGCTCGGGTGTCTTTGAAGCTGGCGAGGGTTTCCACCAGTAAGAGGCGATCGCCTTGGGCTATGAGACGCTGCTCGACAACTTGCATCAGGGCTTTGCCCCGTCCTTGGCCCTGATGTTCGGGGTGAATGGCGATGAATAGAAGATTCCAGGTGCCGTTGGTCATGGCTTCAGGCGCGCAGTAGGCTGCACCGACGATTTCATTCTGGTCTTCGTCGGTGAGCCAGAAGGGGGCGCTGTTGCCAGCGAAGAACGTATTGAGGGTGGCGCTGAGTTCCGCTTGTTCATCTGGCTCAAAGCCGATGGTGCCGTTGGCCAGGGCGAGAATGGCGGTTGTATCTGCGGCTGTGGTGGGGCGAATCATGGGGTGCCTGCGTAAATAACACAACAGTTGTTATGTATTTGAGCATAACAACTGTTGTAATAAGCTGGCAATGTAAGTAGTTTGTTGGGCAGGAGAATGGATTGCGATGGGGTTTGACGATCGCCGAGCAGAAGTTATTCAGGCAGCCTGGCGAGTGACCGCTCGGGAAGGTTTGGACCGAACCAGTATGCGGGCGATCGCCCAGGAGCTGGGCAGCTCAACGGGTGTGGTGACCCATTACTTTCGCAATAAAGATGAGTTGATTCTGGCGGCTTTGGAGCAGGTCTTCGAGGGGACGATTGAAGCGATGAAGGCCTGTGCCGAGACATTTCAGGGACGGGAACGGCTGGAGCAGATGCTGTTTTTGGCGTTGCCCTTAGAGGGGGGCGATCGCGATGATTGGAAGGTTTGGCTGGCGTTTTTAGGCTATTCCGTGGGGCGTGAGCGTTTGCTGGAGGCCCATCGCCAGCGCTATGGCATTTTGCAAGACCTGATGGCCCAGGTGTTGGTGGAGTTGCAAGGGGCGGGGGTGGTGAAGGCTGGGCTGGAGATTCCAGTAGAAGCCAATGCGCTGATTGCCTTAGTGGATGGCATCAGTATGGGGATAGTGATTAATCCGGCTCAGTTCTCGCAGGAGCAGCAGCGAGCTTTGGTGAGGCGACATCTCGATGGATTGCTGTCAGATGCCTGAACAACTGATTGGCGCTAGCTTAAGTGTCTTATGGTTGCTGATTCAACTTTGAGCTTGATGGCTAGCGTTTCTGCCCGAGCAGAAGTTGTGAGCTAAACCTCACAACTAAGAGCTAAACCCGAATGGCCTTATGTCATTGTAAGAATTGTTTTCAGGGTTTCTAGCTGCCGATGTTTGCTTACGTCAGTGCCATTCCTCGGTAGCTGTCTCCAACGCATTGGCGATCGCTTCTGCTTCATCCACTGCAAACTCCAAGATCACTTCGCCGCCCAATATCGCCCGTAATCTATGACCCTGCCCCGTCCCCAGACTGTAAGGGCGGGTTTAGCCAATAATTTCTTTAAACCTTCTCACAACCTCCCAATCAAAACCCGCCCTGGCTGCTTGCAATAGCAGGAGCGGGTTTTGATTGGGAGGTAGATTGAGGAAACGCTGCTTTTTGGCTAAACCCGCCCCTACGGTTGGCCTGTGGGGTGGTGATGGTGGTTTGTATGCTGGTCCGTCTGTTTTTATGGGAGATCTATAGCCGAATGGCACTGACATGAGGCCCAAAATGGCATGACAGCGTACGAGTCGGGCAGCTAAACTAAATTCTGGAGAGGCTTTGAGAGAAGGGCTGGTGTCTTTGGTTCGCCTCCAGGTATCACCTACCTAGTTGTTATGGCTGATTTTTACTTAGCATCTTGGGAAACATGTAGGTTAACAACACTGAGTTAGACCCCGGAATTTTACATAGATAGCAGACAAGCTGTAACGAATCATGCCAGAGCAAACTGCCATGTTCTGACAAATGAAGTGAAACTGCTTTCGTAAAGCCTTTTAACCTGCCTCTACCAATGACCCACGAGCTCTCGTAATCTTTGTCATTGGCCATGTCTCATCCCCCTCAATCCGAAGAATCCATTGGCTTAATAAGCCAGCATTCCCGCTTGGAAGGAACTGCTTCTCCCTCGATTCCACTGACGGAGAAGCAGATAGACCAAAGCCTAGAAGCATCACAAAAATCAGACAACCCGCCCAAACTAGACCTGACTCATTTTGCAGCAGAGAATTCTGTTCTGCAGGGATTGCGTTTGCAAATGCAACAGGCAGTTTATCAACAGTTCAGTGGCAGTCTCAGCTTTGAAGTTGCACCTGGCCATAGCTATGAATTGATCTTTCGCCTAGGTCGCATTGTTTGGGCCAGTGGGGGGCAACACCGCTTCCGTCGTTGGCATCGTCTCGTGGGGCAGCATTGCCCAAGCATCGCTCGCAGAATACTCAAGCTGCAAGCACTTCAGCCCAGTCACATTTGGGAATATAAGGTCCTTATTCGATTGCTAGCCCAGAAGCGAATTGAACGGAGCCAGGCCGCTGCGGTGATTGAAGCCAATATCGTCGAGGTTTTAGTCGACCTATTGCGCAACTTCAATAGTGTGGCCCATCCCCGCCAACGGAGCGGGGGTTGCTACATGATTGAGCAGCCCATCGTCATCCCTTCAGTTAGTGAGTTACTCAAAAAAGCGAAGCAACAGGTCGATGAGTGGGATGAGGCTCAGTTAAGTGAATTCTCTCCCGACGCTGCTCCGGTCCTTCAAGATAAGGATGCCCTGGCGGCTAAGGTCTCAGCAAAAACTTACCGCGTACTGGTTCACTTACTCAAAGGCCAAGCCTCCTTACGGGAACTGACTCGAATTTTGCCCCAAGACTTGGCGCAGCTGAGTCAGATACTTTTGGTGTATGAGCAACAACGTATCATTCGGTTTGCCCGCATTCCAGATTTCCCTGCTCCCTGGCCTAAACCAGTCCAGCAAAAGTCTGTAAGGCCTGCGGTGCAGTTGCCTTTGATTTGCTGTGTAGATGACAATCCTCTTGTGGGGCGCAGCATGGGGCAAATGGTTCAAAAACAGGGCTATCGTTACCTGTATGTTCAGGATTCAGTCAAGGCACTGCAAGAAATTATTGAGAAAAAGCCAGCTCTCGTCTTTGTTGATTTAGTTATGCCGGTCATTAGCGGCTATGAGCTTTGTGCTCAGATTCGCCGTATTGCCCAGTTCAAGGACATTCCCCTGATTATCGTGACGGGTAATGATGGCGTTGTGGATCGAGTTCGCAGCAAAATTGCGGGCTCCACGGAGTTCATCACCAAGCCGGTGGATGAGACTAAGGTTGCTGCCACATTGAAGCGTTATGTGGGCAAGAAGAAACCACAGCTTATGGTGTCAAAATCTTCTTAGAGGTGAGTTTCTATTCCTGAAATCAGGGGGGCTCAAGATCCCTGACCTGAAACTGTACGTTGCTACTTACAGAGAGAATTTCAGAAAAAAGGGTTGAGCTGGCAATCGCCAGCTCAACCCTTTTTCGTAACCTGTTATCCGGAACAAACTACATCGCCACAAAGTTCACCAACTTACCCGGCACCACAATCACCTTCTTGATTTCCTTGCCTTCCAAATAGCGCTGGGCCACTTCAGATTCGCGGGCATAGGTTTCCAAATCAGCTTTAGTGGCACTGGCTGGCACCTCGATGGTGCCTCTGGTCTTGCCCATGACCTGAATCACCAGGGTGATTTCATCAGAGACCAAGGCATCGGGGTCATGCTTAGGCCAGGGCTGTTGATGGATGGAGTCGCTGTTGCCTAGCTCATGCCAGAGGTCTTCTGCCAGGTGGGGTGAGAAGGGGGCCAATAGCTTGAGCAGGGTTTCGACGCCTTCGCTGTAGGTGGCGCTGTTAGCAATGGCCTTGGCATCTCCCAGAGCGTTGTTCAGCTTCATCAGCTCGGATACGGCGGTGTTGAACTGGTAGTCATCGGCCAAGTCTTCGGTGATGGCTTCAATGGCAATGTGAATCGCCCGGCGCAGCTCCTTCTCCGGCTTGGTCAATTCGGCCTGGGTAGAGGACGAACGGCGGTTCGTCCCTACGGTTTTATCTGCATTCTCGCTGTGGACCGTGACCGTGCGCCAAACGCGGTTCAGGAAGCGGAACTGGCCTTCTACATCAGCATCGTCCCACTCCAAATCCTTCTCTGGCGGAGCCTTGAAGAGGATAAACATGCGAGCCGTGTCCGCACCGTACTTATCAACGACATCGCCAGGGGCAACGCCGTTGAACTTGGACTTGGACATTTTTTCGAAAGTCGTGACCAAGTCAGCGCCAGAATCAGGGTCTTTGGGATTGTCCAGATCGGCCAGGTCGCTGGGGGCAAAGTATTTTCCGGTTTCAGCGTTTTTGTAGGCCATGGATTGAACCATGCCCTGGGTGAGCAGCTTTTTGAAGGGCTCGTCGAAATTGAGCAGGCCGCGATCGCGCAAAACCTTGATAAAGAATCGCGAATACAACAAGTGCAAAATCGCATGCTCAATGCCACCCACATACTGGTCCACGGGCAGCCAGTCATTGACCTTGTCGGCTGCAAACGCCTTGTCTCCATTGCTCGCATCGGGATAGCGGAGGAAATACCAGGAGGAATCCAGGAAGGTATCCATGGTGTCCGTCTCGCGCTTGGCGGGGGTGCCACAGCTGGGACAGGGCACATTGATCCAGTCGCCCATCTTCGACAGCGGCGAAGCGCCTTTGCCAGTGAACTCAACATTCTTAGGCAGCTCTACGGGCAAGTCAGCATCGGGCACCGGCACTGCACCACAGTCCTCGCAATGGATGACAGGAATGGGTGCGCCCCAGTAGCGCTGGCGGGAGACGAGCCAGTCGCGCAGGCGGTAGTTGTTGGTGCCTTTGCCGATGCCTTGGTCGCGCAGGTAGGCGATCGCGGTCTTGACGCTCTTGCCCTTGCCTTTGCCAGCCTTGACGCCATCCAAAGGCCCAGAATTGACCATCACGCCCGTGCCTGCATAGGCCTCAGTCATGGTCGCGCCATCGAGTTGCTCGGTATCCTCACCCTCAGGCTGAACCACGGCGATAATTGGCAGCTCAAACTTGCGAGCAAAGTCTAAGTCCCGCTGATCATGGGCGGGCACGGCCATGATGGCTCCCGTGCCGTAGTCCATCATCACGTAGTCGGCAGTCCAGATGGGAATCTGCTCACCGTTGACGGGGTTGATGGCATAGCTGCCGGTCCAAACGCCAGTTTTCTCCCGGCCTTCAGCGGTGCGGTCGATGGTGCTCATGCTGGCGGCGGTGGCTTGGTAGGTTGCGATCGCCTCCTTCTGCTCCGCCTGAGTCAAGTCATCAATCTGGGGATGCTCCGGCGAAATCACCATAAAGGTCGCGCCCCAGAGGGTATCGGGCCGGGTGGTATAGACCTCCAGCTCTCCGCCCGCTTCAGTTTTGAAGATCACCTGAGCGCCAGTGGACTTGCCGATCCAGTTGGCCTGCATGGTCTTGACGCGATCGGGCCAGCCATCCAGCTGGTCCAAATCCTTCAGCAACTGGTCTGCATAATCAGTAATTTTGAAAAACCACTGCTTCAGCAGCTTGCGCTCCACCTTGGCCCCGGAACGCCAGGAGCGGCCTTCGCTATCCACTTGCTCATTGGCCAGCACCGTCTGGTCAATCGGGTCCCAGTTAACCGCCGCTTCTTTTTGGTAGGCTAAGCCCGCCTCAAAGAACTGCAAGAAAATCCACTGGGTCCAGCGATAGTAGTTGGGCAAACAAGTTGCCACTTCCCGGTCCCAGTCATAGGAAAGGCCCAGCGCGCGCAGCTGGTCCCGCATCTGGTCAATATTCTTCAGCGTCCAATCAGCCGGGGGCACGCCCCGCTGGATCGCTGCGTTTTCTGCAGGCAGGCCAAAGGCATCCCAGCCCATGGGGTGCAGCACGCGGAAGCCCTGCATCCGCCGCACCCGCGCAATCACGTCTGTAATCGTGTAGTTGCGCACATGGCCCATGTGCAGGTTCCCAGAAGGATAGGGGAACATGGAGAGGGCGTAGTACTTGGGTTTGTCTAGGTCTTCTGAGGTCTGGTCCAGCCCTTGCTCGGCCCAAGTTTGCTGCCACTTTTTCTCGATGTCAGCTGGGTTATAACGAGACTCCACGAACACCGCTCCTGCTAAGAATATTGGCCGTTTAAGATCAAACTCAACGGACAGTCTAAATTTTGAACCTAACCATTTTGACCTAAAACGTTCGAACCCAGGATCCAGCGAGGAAAGTTTTTCGTTCAGAGCCTAAGCTTTACGAGTACAAACAACCGCTCACACCAGAATCTTTATCCGCAAACCATGCCATGACTGAGCTAATCAGGGTCTTCGTCTACGGAACGCTTCAACCCGGAGAAAAATTCCATCAGCCTTACTGCAATGGATGGGTCGTTGCCGCAGAACCAGCCCGAGCCAAAGGTCAGCTCTATCATTTACGATCCCTTGGTTATCCTGGCCTAGCCGCTGGCGAAGACATCATCTCGGGGTCACTACTGAGCTTCGACAGACCTGCCATTCTGGAGCGCTTAGACGAACTAGAGGAATACAATCCCAGTCGCAACGCTAGCCAAAACCTCTACCAGCGGGAACGAACGATAGTGTTCAAGCCCAACGGTGCAGAACTGGGGGAGGTCTGGATTTATCGCATGGCGCTTTCTAGGATTCAAGCCCTGGGTGGGATCTATTTACCTGAGGGGCGTTGGAGCGACGCGATTGCTTTTAACAAGCTGACCTAGAATAGACATCGCGAAATCTCTCTAACCTTCAAGATTCCAGCGCCCTACAAGCAAAAGTTCCACTTCTGCTCATCGGCAGAAGTGGAACTTTTCATAACGCAATGGTTGCACCTAATTCACATCAGCACCCGGTGAAGGCAAAGGCGTGAGCTCAGAACTATCTAGCTCCATGCCTAACAGGGGTTGATCGAGAGCAATCATCAAAGCATCAGCAGTGACCTCAGCCTGCGCTTCCAAAAGCTCATTCGTGGAGAAAGGAACTGGTTTGGCAATGGACTCGGCCAAACTATTAACCGGAGCCTTGGCAACCGATTCAAGCTCAGTGGGCTCCTGCAAAGCAAATTGGAACCCCGGTCTGGGTTGGGTGCCAAATAAACCGGTTAAAGCACCAATAGCAGTTGCTGCGATCGCCCCACCGCCCAGCACCCAAGCCCGGCGGGAAATGCGAGGACGGTCAAGGCGGTCCATGACTTGGTCCACCGTGCTGTTGACTGGCTGAGCTGCTGTCAGAGGCAGCCCTTGAAAACCACTGCGAAGTTTAAGCAAGCGTCCATAGAGCTGCTTCGTCTGTTCATCATGGCTCAATAGTTCTTCCACTTCGCGACGCTCTGTCGCAGTGACTTCGCCGTCGAGATAGGCACTCAATAGTTCAAATTGATCGCGCTGTAGCATGGCCCTTGGAGTTATCGCTAGGAATTGATGGAGATAGTAAAGATGCAGCAATGCTGCCTTTTACTATAGGCGGACGGTCTTTCCGGGTTATCCCAGCGATATACGCCAACGGGGAAAGACTAATGTCGGAATCGAAAGAACCGATAGAAACATTACCTGGCTGAGCTTAGTTTGCACTGAGTTCAGGAGAAATGCCACTTTTTAGATTCAAACGGGGGATTCCATTCAGCGGGAGACCTCCCATAGAGGCCGAGCCGAAGCTCTAAAAACTGATATCCAAATACAGGGCTGGCCTAAAAGCAAGCCAACCTAAATATCTAAATAGGGCTGGAGCTGGGTTTGCAATCTCTGCCTAGCTCGAGCGATGCGAGACTTCACGGTGCCTAAGGAAGCGCCAGTGATTTCGGCAATTTCCTCGTAGGACAAACCTTCAATCTCACGCAACACAATCGTGGTGCGGAAAGCTTCAGGCAGCTCAGCGATCGCCGCTTGGAGCTGAGCATAAAACTCACGGGTGCCCATGTCCTGAGTCGGACTAGGAGCATCAGAGGCAATATCCCAGCTAATGGCATCACCATTCACCATAAAAGGTGCATCCAAAGACAACGGAGAGCGATGGCGCTTACGCTTACGCAACTCGTCATAGAACAGGTTCGTGACGATACGGCTCAACCAGCCCCGGAACTTAACCGGCTCTTTGAGTCGCTTGATATTGCGATAGACCCGAATCCAGACCTCTTGGGAGAGGTCGGCTCGATCTTGCCAATCCGGAGCCAGATGGTAGAGAAGCCTATCCACATGACTCTGGTAACGGCGGACCAGTTCCGCAAATGCAGGACGATTGGGTTTAAATCCAGCCTGGCATTTAAGGATCAGATCTGTGTTAGAGAGCTTTTCGTCCCGCACAGGCGTTTGCGTCACATGGAGGTCAACTGATGACCAGGATACCGATAGAGAGGCACTCATGGGCGCTCTTACTCCAAATTGCTCTTACCCCCTAGGACGGGGAACTCTGGGACATGTTCCCCCAGCCTTTGTAAAAGAGATTCGCAAGCAGGCAAGGGAACTTGAAAATCCTGACAGGCAGGGCAATTCCAGCACCAGAGAACATTCTTCCCAGGCATTGCAAAAACGGAGCCACAGCCGCTAAATCCAAAGGTCAATAACCGTGAAGTAGGGCCGCAATCGTCTTAGTCAACGGAATACGCTGACGCCTCTCAGCATTGCCACTAAACTACAAAGACTAAACACCTAGAGAGCCAGAGAGATTTGTTAGGCCTCACGCCTCAACCTCTGCCAAGGCTTCTCGTTTCCAATCTTTCTCCCAACGCCCTGGGCCTGTGCAACGCTCTATTTCTTTCCAGCAAAGCTTCATCCTGCTCTGTTTGGGCCTAGCCTTTTGGCTCAGTGCCCAGGATTGGCTGTTGCCCCGCCTCGGCATCACCCCACCGGAAAGCATTCGCCCCAGTGAGCTAGCTCCCATTCGAGGAGCAGTGGCAGCACCGAATTCGCCAACGGGCAAGCCTGCAAAAACTCAACGCCTTCGCCATAGCCCCTTCTTAAGGGCGATGCAATGGAGCAGTCGCTTAGGTGGCCTGAGCGGTCCAGTAGCCCTCTTGTTTTACGATGTTCAGCCCGTTGCTGAAGCCCCTCAAGCCCAGGGAGACACCGGTAGAGTCGTCATTGATTTGAGCGATCGCCAGGTCTATCTCTACCCCAGCCGGGAAAGCAAAGTTGCGATCGCCCAATACGACGTCGCCATTGGCCAGGATGGCTGGGAAACCCCACCGGGACGCTACCTCATTGACGGCATGCAAACGGAGCCAGCCTGGCAACATCCCATCACCCTGGAAGTTATCCCGCCTGGAGACAACAATCCCCTAGGAGCCGCTTGGATCAGCTTCCTCACCACCCAGGACTACTCCCTCGGTCTCCATGGCACCAACGATGAATCCCTCGTGGGTCAGGCTGTCTCCCATGGCTGTGTTCGTATGCGAAACGACGACATCATGGCCCTATATGACAAGGTGGCAATTGGCTGGCCCCTGGATGTTCAGCCTTAGCCCAGAGCGCTAAAACAGACAAATCCCCCAATTCCTGACAGTGAGGAATAGGGGGATACCAAACGAAATAAAGATTGATGCAATGCCCAGCGACTGCTTTAGGTCCTGCGCAATTTTCTGAGTTGACCCCTGGGACAGTGTCAGCGGAGATTTCTCTATCCCCGCTGACATTTACGGGTGTCACGACCACTAATCAAGCATTGCTTAGACAGCTCCACTCCGAAACAGTCCAAAATGGAAGTCTGCGGAGCATTACCTCCCTAAGCCATTCACCATCAACTGAGACTAAACGGCAACAGGCTGGCCCTTGCCAGCTTGCTCATCTAAATCGGGTGCATAGGTGCGCAGCAGAGAAGTCACCTGCTCCAGGATGCTGCCAGTAACAGCGCTACCCTTATTCATGATCGCCTGACGCTCGGGGAAGAAGTCAGGGCGGTTGAGGCTGTGATCAATGGCCTCGTTCACCTGCTGGGCGATCAATGCCTTGAGCTGCTCCTGGGCACGGTTGCGCTGGAAGTGAGCCCCTTCTTCGGTGGTGGCGTATAGGGGGGGAAGGCGGTTGAGAGCATAGGCTGCGATGTCGCCCAAGTCCAGGGTGCGATCGCTGCTGGCTTCAATTTCACCCACCCGAGCAATGGCTTCGGTGAGCACCAGCTCTTCCATTACATTGATGAATTGCTTGCGGGGGACAGCTACCACTTCACCCGTGAGCAAGGCACCCATGAGGCGGTCTAGGGCCATGTACTCTTCAATGGAAAGCTCGGAGGCGGTATCGCAAATGCGACCGACTTCTGCCTCCATGGCCGGGGTCAGGTAGCCATCTTGGATGGCTTGCTGAACGATTTTCTCGATACTGTTCATGATCTTGGCTTACCTCTTGATTGCCGTAGGTCGTGAGCCTTGGCTTATCGTTCCCCATCAAATTAGCAATGACGCATTTTGATCTGCATCAGAGAAGATCCTGAGCCCATAGATGTAGGCCTGGCCGTACATTCTCGGTCAAAGAACGCTTTTCGTTTTTTCCCTTTGGCGGAAGTATTTTCTGGTTCGCGCTATTGCCTATTCCAAAAGGGTTTGAGTGCCCTTGGGCAATACATACAAATTCCATTTTGCCTGCCAATAACCACGGAGAGAAGGAATATTTGGCTCAGCAGATACAACTGCTTTTCGCTTCATATCTCCCACTTTTTCGTTACAAAACAGTGGATCTCACATCACTTTTGAATTTAATTTTTTAGCTATAAATTCATCACCTAATTTCTCCATCTACGAAAAAAGAGGTCGCTTAGGAGAGCGACCTCTTTTCTACCGATTTATTGCAGTGGTGAAATTTCTCTCGGCCGAGCCATTTCTACCCTGGCAGACCCAGTTAAACCTTACTCAAAGCCGTCATAGCGCCAAGGCACTGGATCCACAGCTGCTCCATTCACATAAAGACCCCAATGGAGATGTGGCCCAGTGGAAGAGCCCGTCGTGCCAATGGAACCAATCTTTTGCCCCGCCTGAACCATCTGTCCTTCTTGGACATCAATGCTGTTGAGGTGAATCATGATGCTGAGCACGCCCTGGCCATGGTCAATGCCAACGGTGTTGCCATGGATTTCAAAGCCATCAGCTTCGCGACCGACCAAGGCAATGCGGCCTCCTGCTGGCGAATAAACCGGAGCTCCAGTCCAACCGCCGTAATCTACACCGCGATGGTAGTAGTCATCAGCAAAGACGCCGTTGTAATAACGCAACACGCCAAATTCTGAGGTGACGCTGCCTTTCGCGGGGCGCGCAAAGGTACCATTCCAAAATTTCTGTGGCGTCACTAATGCTTTGAAAGCATCCACGAGGTCAAATTCGTAATCGGTGCCTAAATCGCCGTCTTTCCCAGGTGGAAGCCAAATGCGCTGGGTTCGGAAGCTGCGCCCGCCGAGCTGGAATGGCAATTGACGCTGCCCATTGCTATCCGTGACCTGAATTGTTTTCCCTCCGGCTTTGTCCAGGGGGGTTGTTGGCACAAAGGCCCGATAACGACCATTGGAAATGGGGAAGGTGGGGTAGTTCTTGCCATCGAGACTGACCTTGAGGTCTGTTCCCACCACATTGGCGACCTCAACCACAATCGTATCGCCCAAAACGGGCCTGTTTTTATTGAGGCGAGCTTCTAGGGCTTGGCCAGGTAACGCAGTGAAAACGATCGCCGCGCTGAGCGCAACGGCAGACAGAGCCCAAATGGAGTTCCGCAATGAACGGGAGAACGGTCGCAGCATAGGTCAGAAACGCGTGACGACAAAGCGATAGTTTCCTAAGACAGGAAACATGAGCAAAAAGTTCGGGGCCAAAGGAATAGGCTTCAACAGAGTTGGCAGGGGCGAGGTCTTCGCGACCAGACTATGGATATGCTTGGGGCGAAGTCGCAAGAGTCCCCTGCGGATATCAAGCAAGCTAACGATCTAATTCCGGGGCTGAATAAAAGCGATCGCCTGCTTCCATACGGTCAGGTCAGCTCCGCCCGTCTTAAAGCAAATGCAATCTTGATCTTGCCAAAAGATGGTGCCCTCAATCGTATCGCCTGTGGTGAGCTTAATATTGAGGGGCGTTTTTTCACGCAAATAGCCCTGAAGTTGTCGGATAGCAGGAGTTTCAGCGGCAGTTATGGCGTTTTTAATCGTCATGGGTCAATGAGGAAATTGAGGGACAGCAACCCCCGGCAGGGTCTCTGGGTACAAGCGAAAGAAAACAATGAGAGAAATTCCGTAAGCTGAAATTCTCTAGGTCAGAAATTTAACACTTCAAATACTACCCCTTCTACCGAATCCAGACCGGACAGATCCCGTAAGGCCAGAATTTGCGAGACTATATAGCAAGCATTCGTAATCAAGCTGACGCAAGCTATCTGCCATGAGCACCGCCTTCACCAAATACCACGGCCTGGGTAATGACTTTGTTCTGATCGACAACCGGGACAGCAGCGAGCCTAAGATTTCGCCTGAAGAGGCCGCGAAATGGTGCGATCGCAATTTCGGTATTGGTGGTGACGGCGTCATCTTCGCCCTGCCCGGCCAGGAGGGCACGGACTACACCATGCGCATCTACAACTCCGATGGCTCTGAGCCGGAGATGTGCGGCAACGGCATCCGCTGCATGGCTCGCTTCATTGCGGACCTGGAAGGCGTAGACCCCGCTGCGGGCGAGAAGCAGTACCGCATCCATACCTTGGCCGGGCTGATTGTGCCAACGCTTCAAGCTGATGGAACCATCCGCGTGGACATGGGCGAGCCGGTGCTTCAGGCCAGTGAGATTCCCACGACCCTGGCAGGTGGTGATGGCAAGTCCGTTGACCAAGCCATCGAAGTAGAAGGCAAGACCTGGCAGGTCACCAACGTCAGCATGGGTAATCCCCACTGCATTACCTTTGTGGATGACGCTGATGCAATTGATTTGGCTACCACCGGGCCAAAGTTTGAGCATCACCCCGCTTTTCCCCAACGGACAAATACCGAGTTCATACAAGTCGTCAGTCGCGACTATTTGAAGATGAAGGTTTGGGAACGAGGTGCAGGGGCAACGCTAGCCTGCGGCACGGGAGCCTGTGCTTCGTTGGTGGCGGCAGTGCTGAATGACAGGAGCGATCGCAAGGCAACTCTAGAACTCCCCGGTGGCAATCTAACGATCGAATGGAACGAAGCCGACAATCACATCTACATGACTGGTCCGGCTCAGCGAGTCTTTAGCGGCCACTGGGAAATTAGCTCTACTAGCAACGCTGCAACTCCGGTCAATACAACCGCAGCGGCAGACGCTAATGGCGTTGACTGTGCTACGGCCTGCGTGAATGGCTGCATCCTCGGCGACGAATGTCCCAACAAAGATGAGCAAGCCAAGGCGAACCAGTTTATCAATGACACGCCTTTGGAGAAGATGCTGGAGATGGCCGCAGCAGCAGTAGAGCGTAAACGCCAGGAGCGGGAAGCTCAAGCCAGAAGCGGTGAGCGGGAAGCACCGAAGTGGGTGATTCCTGAAGGTGGGATTGATCCAAGCAAGCTGTAAAGCATCACGGTTGAGATAGGTCATCTCCCGCCTCAAACGTTCTGAAATGCAATACATAGGCTGGGTAGGGATATGTATTGCCATGTCCCTACAGAGGCGACACCCCTAGCCACAAATTCCCATCTTCTAGGGCGATCGCCGCCATGCCCATTTATCTCGACTACAGCGCCACTACGCCCATGCGGCCCGAGGCGATCGCCACCCTAACCCAAGCCCTAACGGAGCAATGGGGCAATCCCTCCAGCCTTCATGGCTGGGGACAGCGGGCTGCGATGGCGATCGAAACAGCGCGAATGCAAGTCGCCCAATTAATTGGCGGTGTCCCCGAAGGCATTGTCTTCACTGGCAGCGGTACAGAGGCAGATAACTTGGCGGTCATGGGCATTGTCCAGCAACACGACAAGCCCCAACATTTGATTATTTCCAGCGTGGAGCATTCGGCGGTGGAGAAACCCGCCCAATGGCTGGAGCAACAAGGTTGGAGCGTGACGCGGCTAGGAGTTGACCATTTGGGCCAAGTCAGCCCAGCCGAGCTACAAGAAGCCATTCGACCCGACACCGTATTGATTTCCATCATTTACGGCCAGAGCGAAGTGGGCACCGTCCAGCCCATTGCTGAGCTGGGGCAAATTGCCAGGGATGCCGGAGTGCCCTTTCATAGCGATGCGGTTCAGGTTGCGGGGCGTTTACCGCTAGATTTAGCGACGCTGCCGGTGGATATGCTGTCGCTGTCTAGCCATAAGCTCTACGGGCCTCAAGGCGTTGGGGCATTGTATGTGCGGCCTGGCTTGAAGATGGAGCCTTTGGTGCGCGGCGGAGGGCAGGAGCAGCAGTTGAGGGCGGGGACGCAGGCTGTGGGAGCGATCGCCGCCTTTGGCACCGCAGCCGAACTCGCCGCCCAAGAACTCACCACCGAAGTCCCCCGCCTCCAGCAGCTCCAAGCCAAGCTAATCCAAAGCCTCAGCAGCATCCCCGGCCTCAAATTCACCGGCCATCTTGAGCAGCGCCTGCCCCACCATGTTAGCTTTTGCTTGAGCGGAGACAGCGCAGCACTGGGCGGACGCAAGCTGGTTTATACCCTGGGGCGAGCGGGCATTGCCATCAGCGCGGGCTCTGCCTGCAATAGCGGCCAGTCGGTGCCGAGTAAAGTGCTTAAAGCTATGGGATATGGCGACCGCGAAGCCCTTAGTGCCAGCCGCCTCACCCT
Source organism: uncultured Pseudanabaenaceae cyanobacterium (assembly GCA_937949725.1). GTDB lineage: Bacteria > Cyanobacteriota > Cyanobacteriia > PCC-9006 > JAAUQQ01 > JAAUQQ01. Next base: position 27,113 of record CALECT010000064.1, on the reverse strand, counting down.
AGGCAAGCCAACAACAGCGGCGGAAGTGGAGCAAGCCGTTACGCTACTAATACAATGCTTGTCTGGCGAAATGGTAGGAACCAGAACCTAGCGAAGCAAGATAGACGACAGAGGCATTAAGTTCTGAAACGGGTCGTGAACGCAAAGGCTCTCAATCAGTTCCAGAATCAACCTCTAACGTTGATAAGGGCACTACCGACTTGAAGAGAAGTGCCCGCATAAACCCAGCAAATGAGTCGGCTTCAAGGCTGTAATTTCGTTGATATCCCCTTAAACAAACAGCACCGAAGCAGGGAGCCAAGCGTCTGAACCTCTGATTAGGCTTGCAATACATCAGCGATTTTTTCAAATCAAAGGCTTGGCACATCGTCAGTTAGGCCGACTTTTCGATTTGGCCCATCGAAATCTAGTACGAGTCATATTTCCCGCTGCTTGCAGCGTAGGAAAGATACTGCAAGCTAAACCGCAGCTTTAGGAGCAGGCTCTTCTTGCATACCCGTCTGCTTTCAGCAAGGTTCTTGATTTCGAAAAAATAGATTGATTCATTTATTTATATAAAATTAATTGTGCCAATGAACACATGAAAGATATATCTATTTACGCAGGTGAGAAGCTCCTCGCTTTCCAATCCAGAACGAAATTGTCTTATGTCACTATTACAACTTGATCCGAATAGCCAGCTGGTCACCGTTGATGATCCCAGTCCTAGTATCTCTGTTCAGTGGGATCAGGTTGTTCAGTTAGCAGTTGTTAATACATCTCCTGGCCCGACGGTTGCCTCCCGTGCATATGGGATTTTGCACACTGCAATGTTCGATGCCTGGGCCTCCTACGACCCAACTGCGAGCCCTTCGCTAACCAGCTTGGACAATTTGCAGCGTCCAGATGCCAGCAACACGGATTCAAATAAAACAGAAGCAATGAGCTTTGCGGCTTATCGAGTTCTGAGTGAACTCTTTCCCAGTGAAGTCGCCATTTTTGATGCCTTAATGGCTGATTTGGGCTTCTCTCCCAGCAACACCACGACGGATACTGGAACACCTGCTGGTTTAGGAAATGCCGTAGCCGAAGCAGTGATGCAGTTTCGGCGAGAAGATGGTTCAGGGCAGCTCAACAACTATCAAGCTGTCACTGATTACAGCCCCATCAATAGTTTCGACAGTCGGGTAGATATTACGGCTTGGACACCCGAGCTAGTCCCCATTGATTCGCCTTCCGTCGCTGAAGCCGATCGCGTCCAAAACTTCCTCACTCCCCAATGGGGGGATGTAACTCCCTTTGCTTTGCAAGATGGGAGTGATTTTCGCCCGACTGCTCCTCAGCCCTTCTTTGCCCCAGGCTTTGAGGCCAGTTCGCTCAACTTTGATGCAAAAACCATCACCCTTCCCGATGGTTCTTCAATTGCTGTGAGCACTGATCTCATAGGCAGCGTGATCAACCCTGGCTTCATCGAGCAAGCTGAGGATGTTGTGGCTGTCAGTGCATCTCTCAGCGATGAGCAAAAACTGATTGCAGAATTTTGGGAAGACGGGGGAGGAACTTCATTTCCACCGGGCACCTGGATGAGCTTTGGTCAATTTGTCTCTGCTCGGGATAACAACACCTTAGACGAGGATGCTTCACTCTTCTTTGCCCTGGGTAATGCTGTCTTTGATGCAGGGATTGCAACCTGGGAAGCTAAGGTCGCCTATGACTATGCCCGCCCCGTTCGAGCTATTCGGGATCTGGGGCATCTAGGACTCATTGGCGAGTCAGGCTTGGACGCACTGACGGGCGAAACAGGATTTGTAATTGATGCCTGGGGCGGACCTGGATTAGGCACCCAAACAATCTTGGCTGAGAATTTTCTGACCTATCAAACCCCAGGGAGCGATCCATCCCCGCCCTTTGCAGAATATACCTCTGGGCACAGTGCTTTTAGTGCTGCGGGAGCCACCATTCTAGAGTTGTTCACGGGTAGTGAAGACTTCGGTGGAAGCATCACCTTCCAGGCCGGTACATCTCGCTTTGAGCCAACGATTACCCCTACTGACGCTCTAACATTGAGCTGGGACACTTTCGGTGATGCTGCCGATGAGGGGGGTATTTCCCGCATCTATGGTGGTATTCATTTTGAAGAGGGTGACCTCAATGGTCGTCAGCTCGGTGAGCAAGTTGGAGCTGCCGTTTGGGAGCGAGTGCAGTTTTTATTGGATGGCAGAGAGGTCGTCAGCAACGACCCACTGAATCTATATGGTACTGATGCTGACGATACGCTGCTGGGCAAAGGCGGGGATGACTACATCTCCGGTAATGGAGGCCAGGATCTACTGGTGGGTGGCGATGGAGATGACCAAATCTTTGGTGGAAATCAGGCCGACCAAATTTTTGGAGGGACGGGTGATGACACCATCTACGCGAATGGAGGGGCCGATGTCATTGATAGTGGCGTAGGCCTGGATGAAGTTTGGTTGGGAGGGAGCAGTGAAGCCACTGTGATTCTCAGCGAAGGCGAAGGGTATGACTTCATCGCCAACTTCCAACGAGGGAGTACAACTCTCAAGGGGTTTTCTGCCGCTGAGTTGAGTTTGACCAACAGTAGCGAGGGAGCAAGGATTTCTAAGGGAGATGATTTATTAGCGGTGGTGGCTTGGAACACAACAGATGCACTAAGTGGCGCATTTGTTGCTTAGACACCTCTTAGACTCCTAAGAATGCAATAGTCCGAACAGCACCGGGAAATCGGAGTCTGCAACCTCTGGTTGCCCGGTGCTGGGGTAGAGCCCAATTCGCTCCCTTCAGCTGGGTGATGAGGAAGCTGTGGCCTATAGAAAAAGCAAAAGCAACCTGGGAAAGAATCTCCTTGGATGCTTGCGATGACTCAAGAATGGCCTCATGGCCCCAGCTGTCTGACAGTATTTGTCGTAATGACTTTAGCGAGCTTGTACCCCAAAGCTACAGATGCCGAGACTTGGGTTGCCGGTTTGTCCTGACTTTGAGAAATGCCTACCCTTGAATGAGCAAGAGATAGCCTTGCTTGAACGTCTCTTGTTGGAAAGAATTGCCATCGCGAGTGTTGCCCTGCCCATACAGTGCTCTGAAGGCTCGTGAATCGAACCATTAGACCCAAGCGACGACTCAAGCGTCATTGGCTTGCGTTGCCTCTAATTCATGCCCTTCTCTACCCCTGCAGGGATGAATTTTCGTTAGGCTGAAAATTCATCCCTGAAGCGTTGACTTGCCCCCAGACAGAATTCAGTCTCTAGAGCCCTGCTTGAGTTCTCCCAGAGTGGACTTTCCGGTTCAATAGGCACCCTTTAGCCTGCCTAGCAGTAGCGAACAATGCCCGAAAGCCTATATTGGGGACTAGACTCAGCAGGTCATTTAGATGGCCCGTGGCCATGCTAATGCTCTAATCTGAGCAAGCCGTATCCCCCAGGGTTAGGAGTCCTCAGGGATAACTCAGTCAAAATGGCATCAAGACCGCTATTGTTAAGCCTGTATCGGTGAGGAAGCCCTATGGATTTACGAAAGGACGCGCTAGCGACATTAGAAGCCACCAGCCGGACCTTTTTTATCCCCATTAGTCGCCTCCCAGAAGGTCTCCAAGAAGCTGTGGCTTCAGGCTATCTCTGCATGCGGGCGATCGATGAGGTGGAGGACCACCCCGACCTAGATAATGCAACGAAGGCTCGCATTCTGCGCAAGATGAGCCTAGCTCTCCAGGGCTTCCCAGCCACGACGGGTCCTGATGACTGGACGGGCGGTGATGCAGCCGTGATGAAAATTTTGCCCGAAGTCAGCTTGCGCCTCCATGACTGGGCCGCTCTCGCTCCAGCTCCCATCGCAGGTCGAATCTGCGATGCCACGGCTTCCATGGCCGATCGCATGGCCCACTGGGCCGAGGCGGACTGGCAGATTAATACCGAAGCTGACCTGGACCGCTATACCTTCAGCGTTGCCGGAGCTGTGGGCCTGCTGCTCTCTGACCTCTGGGCCTGGTACGACGGCACCCAAACGGACCGTACAGAAGCCGTGGGCTTTGGTCGGGGTCTCCAGGTGGTCAATATCCTTCGTAATCACCAGGAGGACCTGGTGCGAGGTGCGGACTTTTACCCCAACGGCTGGACCGATAGCCAAATGCATGAATATGCCCAGCGCAATCTAGCCCTGGCAGAGGCTTACACCAGTGCGCTTACGCCAGGTCCTGTTAAAGAGTTCTGTCAACTGCCTCTGGTACTCGCTCAGGGCACCCTAGATGCGCTGATGAAAGGCAAGGAAAAGCTCAGCCGGGTCCAGGTGATGATGCTGGTACAGAAGGCATTGCAGCAAGCAGCAGTTTAGTCGTGGCCATGGCGACTTCTCCAAATCCTAGTGGTGCCAAAAGCGACTTTAACCCAGGACAAACCTGCTTAATTGTGGGGGGAATTTCCGGCTGCGGTTGTTTATTCTCCGTAGCCATGACCGTTTTTAGCACTGGCGCAGGCATCGTCGGTTTCTTTGGCGATGCAGTGAAGTCTACGGGTAGCTATCAGTCTCACCAGATGGCAGAAACCCGGCTGGCTCAAGATACCCAGGTAAAGGAATTACTTGGGGCTCCCGTTGATGTGGGTTGGTTTAGCAAGAGCACAGAAAGCGCTAAGAACGGCCAGAGCCAGGTTTGTATGCGCGTTAGTGTGACGGGCGAGAGCAATAGCGGCACAGCTTATTTGGAAACCAAGCGAGAGGGCGATCGCTGGCAATGGCACCAGCTTGTCTTGAACGTGAACGGTCAAGCTGAGCCAGTGGTTTTGGAAGCCCCGGATGGGGAAGCCCTTTGCCCAGACTTTGACGAACCAGATGAACCGGACTCAGCCAATGAGCTGCCAGAGATTTAGTCCAAAGTCCCGCCATTCGCAGGATGCGTGATTTTTCCCTAACAGAGACAATCAAGAGAGGGAAACGAGCTCCAGTCGCATCTACGTTCCGCAATAAGGCCTTGGCCAATTCATAGAGTCAGTTCGTTACCCTCTGACAGTTCGCTCGGGCATTAACACAGTTGTAGCCCCAACGCTCCCCCTTGAATGTTCTTGAGGGCATGTCAGCAGAACCTCCTCCTATAAAAGGTCCTATGACGATGAAATCTTTTGCTTCCAGCCTTGCCCTCAGTCTCTGTGGTTGCCTAGCCATTGCAAGCCACAGCTCGGCAGCCCAAGTCAATGACTCCTCCCAGCCTGACGGAGCAGCCTCCGCTCCCTATCCTCTGATTAGCCAAAGTCTTCTACCTGTGGCAGTAGAGGACGAATCTGAGAAGGCCAAAGCCGAACTGACAGAAAACTACTATGTTCTGTACCGCGTCACCGATCGCCTTGCCCGCGCAAATGGGCTAGACAATAATCCCTGGCTCGTCACAATTGCCCCTGATTACGAAGCCAATGCCTTTGCCCAAGCCCCAAACCAAATCTCCATCTACAGTGGCCTGGTCGACTCATTACGGGGCGATCTAGATGCATTGGCCTGCGTCGTTGGTCACGAGATGGCCCACCACAGTGAGCGCCATGAGAGCTTGAGCCCCGCTGAGCGCGAGGCCGTTGACCAACAGCTAAGGGAAGACGCGATCGCTCAAGTCCAAGACGAACTCGCCAACAAGCCCTCCCGGAATACAGGAGCCACTGCTGCGCGAGTCCTGGGTGGCATCTTTGGCGGCTGGGCCCGTGTAGGGGGGGCCGTTGCTGGCACGGTGTTGGGGCGTGGTCAGCAAAATAGCCAAGCCCAAATAGAAGCCCGCACTGAAGAGATTTACTTGGCGAAAAGAGCAGAGCAAGATGAGCAATGGCGTGAGCTGGACCACCAGCATGACTTTGCAGCGGATCAGCTGGGCTACAAATACGCAGTGCAGGCCGGATTTAAGCGAAATGGTTGTCTGCGAGCGATGAACATTCTAGGCGAGTTAGATCTAGACAAGAGCGAAAGCCATCCGGCGGCTTCGACGCGATCGCAAAAGCTTCTATCAGCGCCGACTCAATATCCCACGGTGGAACTCATGAAAGCCGGTAAAGCTCAATTGGCTGAAAGTCCACGGCCCCTGAGCTATCACTACACCAGTAACTCACAACAGCTGGAAATTAACTCACGCTTTAGCAGAGAAGATATCGACAGTCGTTTGCCTCAGTAGAAATCAATCTCACGTTGCCTAAGCAAGGCATCCTGCCCACCTTGCCCCAAAAAACAAAAAGGCTAAGCCCTGCGCAGGGCTTAGCCTTTTCCTGTCTTCAACTCCAATACAAAGATTAGAAACCCTGATCACGCTGGGAAATCGAGGTCTTCAACTTCTCCAGCACTTCGCCCACAGGCAAAGCACCTAGCTCACCAGACTTTCGGGTGCGGATGCTGAGGGACTTGGCCTCAACCTCCTTAGCTCCGACTACGGCCATGACAGGAATTTTGGCCTTTTCGGAATTGCGGATCAGCTTGCCGAGGCGATCGCCACTCTTATCCACAACCACTCGCACACCCATCTCCCGCATTTGAGCCGCAACCTCCTCGCAATAGGGCAAGAAGTCCTCCGTCACCGACAGCAAACGCACCTGCTCCGGCGCCAGCCACAGGGGGAAGTCTCCGGCATATTCCTCGATCAAGATGCCAATCAGTCGCTCCAAAGAACCAAAGGGAGCCCGGTGAATCATCACGGGGCGCTGGCGACTGCCATCTTCGGCAACATATTCCAGGTCAAAGCGCTCCGGCAGGTTGTAGTCCACCTGGACTGTCCCCAACTGCCACTCCCGCTCCAGCACGTCAGTAAAAATGAAGTCCAGCTTGGGGCCATAAAAGGCCGCTTCACCGATGCCCTCAAAGTGCTCCATGCCCAGCTTCTCCACGGCGCGACGGATAGCATTCTGGGACTTCTCCCAGACATCGTCGCCCCCAATGTACTTATCGGAGTCAGGGTCGCGGAAGCTGAGGCGGGCCTTGAAATTCTTGAGTTGGAGACTCTTAAACACCTCCAGAATCAAGTCCACCACATTGAGGAATTCCTCATCCAACTGCTCCGGCGTGACAAACAGGTGGGAGTCATCCACGGTAAAGCCGCGCACGCGGGTCAAGCCGCCCAGCTCACCAGATTGCTCATAGCGATAGACCGTGCCAAATTCTGCTAAGCGCATGGGCAGCTCCCGGTAGGAGCGCAGCGAATCCTTGTAAAGCTGAATGTGGAAGGGACAGTTCATCGGCTTCATCACAAAGCCCTGCTCCTTGAGGCGATCGGCATCGCTCTCCGCCATCATCGGGAACATGTCCTCGCTGTACTTCTGCCAATGGCCCGAAGTCTTGAACAGGTCCACGCGGGCAATGTGGGGCGTCACCACACCTTCATAGCCTCGCTTGGTTTGCTCCTTCTGGAGATAGTCCGACAGGGTGCTGCGCAGTAGCGTGCCCTTGGGCGTCCATAGGGGCAGACCTGGACCGACGAGATCGTTGAAGACAAACAGATTGAGCTGCTTGCCCAGCTTGCGGTGGTCGCGCTTGAGGGCCTCTTCTTTGCGACGCTGGTATTCCTTCAACTGGGCTGGGTTTTCCCAGGCGGTGCCATAGATACGCTGGAGCTGGGCCTTGTTTTCATCGCCGCGCCAGTAGGCCCCCGCCACGGATTCAAGGGCGATCGCCTTGGGATTAATCTCCTGAGTCGTCTCCACATGGGGACCCGCACAGAGATCCCACCAGTCATCGCCCAAGTGATAAAGCGTGATCGGCGCGACCAACCCTTCGAGAATCTCTAACTTGTAAGGCTCGTTCTGGGCCTTAATCCGCTTCTCCGCCTCCTCGCGAGTCACCTCCTCGCGGGTCATAGGCAGCTTCTTATAGATGATCTTCGTCATCTCTTTCTTAATCGCCTTAAGGTCCTTATCCGTAAAGGCCTCCGGCACATCAAAGTCGTAATAAAAACCATTCTCCGTCCAGGGGCCAATCGTCACCTGGGCCTTGGGGAACAGCTTCTGCACCGCCATGGCCATCACGTGGGAAGTGCTGTGGCGAATCTTCTTCAGCGTTTCCGATTCACTCGTCTTAGGCAGACTCATCGGTTCAGCAGCTTCGGTAGCGGCTGGAGCGGATTGGGCTGGAGCGGAGGACTGTTCTGGAGACATGAACGGCTTAGGCGGGCTTATGGAAATGAGTCTGACCTAGATAGCAAATTTATAGCAGCGACCTAATGAAATTAGGTCGCCTGAGAATCACATCACCACCTGCCAACGCTACCTAAACATAGGTCTGACAGGCCCCGAATATTCTCAGTGATATGACTAGCGATATATTTGCCACCAGAGCCACACATTATATTAGCGGTCTTGTTCAGGCTAGACGCGGCTTTGGGCGAATTTAGCTGTAATTCATTTATCAAAGCGAGAATCACCTTCGTAAAACAACATTGATTCGCTCCGGTTATCTCCTAGATTTACCTGAAGAATTGAACCTAGCTTCCATGGCAGTGGAACCTCCCATGCCCCGTGGAAGAAGCGATTTTCCGAGCTAAAAATTAATAATCACCATTGAGAAAGTAAATCGAGTTAAGATTTGAACCAACTAGGGAATCTGTCTACCAGTTGTCATGTCTTCGCTCTCGGTTTATCCCCAGCCGAAGTTTGATTGGAGCTAATAGACCAGCATCATGCTTAATTCATCGCTGTCAGACCCCGACTTACTCAAGGCTGTCCTTGAGCCCCTTTTGGAAGACTTCCAATTTTGGTTTAGGCGCACCAGGGAATTGTTGGAGCAAGAGCAGCTGAGCTTCTTAGAAATGAGAGACCAGTCAGACTTGCTTGCCCGCGTTCGCAAGACCCAGCAGCAGGTCACCGTGGCCCAATCTCTGCTGGACGCCACCGAAGGAGAAACGGGGGTTGAAATGGCAGTCTTAATGCCTTGGCATCAGCTTGTTTTGGAATGCTGGCAGGTCACGATGCGTTTTAGGCGTCAACAAACTGAGCAGGACACAGCGACTGTAAGCAATAGCCTTTTGGAGGGCGATCGCTTCTCCAATAATCCACCCAGCGAAAGCCAAGCTGCTTAGCTAGAGGCACTTTAGGTGGAAACCGTCGGATCTCTCTGGCAATTCGAATCGGGCCTGAAAATCTGCTTTTGTAGACCAGAATTCCAAGCTAAGCGACAAAGGGTCTGAGTTTCCCATAAAATAATGGTGAGGGTCTAAAGCTTTCCAGAGTTCTGCTCCCCTGCTTCCCAGGCAAAATTGTCTTTCGGGCGATCGCGTCGAACGTTTTTAGAGGATGGCCGTGCTGCATCTGCTCTACGTCTTAGTTTTCACAATCCTTGCGGTCGTAGCCGTGAGCAACTTGATCCGCAACATGTTCATCCTCGGACGGGACATGCAGGGGCAAGATCCCAGTCCTTGGTCCGATCAACCCAAGGTAGCCCCCAAAGGGCCAACGCCTCACCCAGAACTCTTAGACGATGCGGGCAAGATTCTAGATGAGCCCCTGATGGTCATGCGCGCTATGCCCATTGATGATGTACGTAGTCAGCTAGATGCCCTCTACGATGCATCTCCCAGCGGTTCTGGAGCCGATTCATCCCCGAGTGATTTATTGGACGATGCCTAAAGTCCATTTGAGACTCAGATAACGACCTATAGAATTAAAAAGGAGTCCTCCAACCGGAGGGCTCCTTTTTGATCGCAGTGATTTTGTGAGTTGGCATGCTCTGGGCTTTGCTAAAACACTTCACAGTAGAACTCCAGACTTGGACTCGTGATGAAAATTTACCTAGTCAATTGCTCGGAAATCTCATCGAAAGCCTTACAGAATTGACAGTCTAGTCTGCATCGCGGGCATGCTGAAGTCACGACTATAGATGACAAAAGGGCGATAACAACGGCAGGTCTTCGCAGGAATCGCCCAGCTAGTAAAAGCTTCTTCTTATAGCCTGCCTTGATATACCAGGGAGACCTGGAGCCAGAGATTGGAATCCAAGCGTTGCCGACCCATCCTTCAGGGCTAGGGACGGGACCAGTTGCTGAGTCGGGTGCATGACTGCTCACAACCTCCTCCAGATTATGGCGATAGAAGAACGGATTTATCCCATCGGCGAAAGCCTCTCTGCCCATCAGTTGGCAGGGGTCATCCAACAGATGATCCAAACTGAGGTGAATGGCCGCATCACAGCGGAGACGGACAGCGGCCAAACATGGTCACTGTACTTTGCGTCTGGCCGCGTGATCTGGGCCTCGGGGGGAGAGCATCGCTGGCGGCGTTGGTATCGCTTGCTCAAGCAGCTCAAGCTTAATCCCAAGTCCTTACCTCAGCCCAAGGACCAAAATCCCCGGCTGGAGCATGACACTTTAACCAGCCTCTTCAAGCAACAGCGAATCACCCGTAAGTCGATGCAATACGCCATCGACAGTGCTGTGAATGAAGTACTCTTCGATGTCTTTTTAGCGGCTTCCACCGTTATTCAAATTAGCTGCGACTCGGACTTCCATGATCTGCCGGAGTCTCCCGTTACCGTCATGGGCTCCTACGATGAATCCATCGCTCGTGCCCATGGCATGTTGCGCTCCTGGCAGGCCACAGAACTGGGCTGGTATTCTCCCAATTGGGCTCCCCAGGTTAATGAAGCAAAAGTGCGGGAGCAACTGCGATCGCTCCCCGAAGTTCACCAGCGCTTCCTCCAACTCCTAGATGGAAAGCGCTCTATTCGTGACCTTGCCCTCAAAACAGGAAAGGACCTACCCACCTTAGCCAAAGTCTTCTCGGTCTACCGCAGCAAAGAACTCATCAATCTCCAGGTGGTGCCGGATCGTCGATCTCCTTATCAAGCAAAGCCTCAAAAAACTGGTCATCAAAATAACTTAACGAGCCAAAAGCGTAAAAAAGCAAAGTCAGGTCCCACAAAACAGGCCCATGGTGAGCTCGTTCTCTGCATCGATGACAGCGAACATGTTTGCTACGTCATGGAAGAAATTATTAGTACTGCAGGCTATGAGGTGCTCTGTGTTCAGGAAGCAGTAGAGGCTGTCTCCACGGTTTTACGCCAGCGCCCCGCCTTCATTTTCCTCGATTTGATCATGCCCGTGGTTAATGGATACGAGCTGTGTAAGCAGTTGCGCCGAGTTGCTCTGTTTAAGGACGTGCCCATTGTCATCCTCACCGGTAAAGATGGCGTGATCGATCGAGTGCGAGCCAAGTTTGTAGGTGCCACAGGTTTCCTCAGCAAGCCCATCAAGGACGATGAAATTATTGCCATGCTTCAGCGGCATTTGCCAGCCGCGATCGTAGAAGACGAAGTCGTAGAACCGCTTGCCCTGAATTAACGATTCAGCCCAAGAGACCATAGGGCTTGAACTCAGTCTCCCTTCTCGAACAGAGCTGATCTTTACCCTAGCCGTTGAACTAATTGACGTCAGTTCTGGATAAGGAAAGGAAGAGGAGTTTAGGCTGAGACTAACCAAAGACCTCATCCCTCCTCTCCCCATGCCTAGCTTAGAAGAGCTGTTCTGTGACGTCGATGACTTCTGCCAAGTGTTCGAACCCAAGTGGAATCAGCAGTTACTCGGCAGCGGCTTGAAAATGCGGCGACGCCCTGGCCAGCTGAGTCTCAGCGAGAGGATGACGATTGCGATCGCTTTTCACCTGGAGGGATATCGAAATTTCAAGACCTTTTACAACAAGAAAGTGGCGGTTTATTGGCGCTCAGCCTTTCCCAAACTCGTGAGCTATCAGCGCTTCGTGAGTGGCTTGCCCTCTCTGGTTCTACCGCTATGTGCATATCTCAAAAGCTGCTTTGGCTCTTGCAGTGGCGTTGGCTTCATCGATGCGACTTGCATCAAGGTCTGTCACAACCGTCGCATCCGCCAACACAAAGTCTTCAAACACTCCGCCGCTCGGGGCAAGACTTCGGTGGATTGGTTCTATGGATTCAAGCTACATTTGGTCGTCAATGAGCGAGGTGAGCTCCTCAATATGACCCTGACTCCCGGCAATACGGATGACCGAAAGCCAGTCAAAGACCTGCTTCAGGGCCTCTTTGGCAAGATCTTTGCAGACCGGGGGTATGTCTCAAAAAAGCTCGCATTGGAGCTCCTTCAGACTTGTGGCATCGAGTTTCTTGCCAAACCCAGGCGCAACATGAAGAACAAGCTCATGCGCCTCACCGACAAGCTGCTCGCCCGCAAGCGCTCCATCATTGAGACCATCATCGATCAGCTCAAAAACATCTCCCAGATTGAACATTCGCGCCATCGCAGTCCCATCAATTTCTCGGTCAACCTGCTTTGCGGCTTAATCGCATATTGCCATCAACCCAAGAAACCCTCGCTCAACCTGGATTTTGCACTTCCGGCTGCTGAGTCTTAGCCGGAACTGACGTTCATTAGCTTGCTGAACCGTGCGGTGGCGAATTTCCCGCTCAAAGCGAGGCATGTCGTTGCGGTAGACCTGAACAATCAGCTGCTCTAGATAGCCTGCTCGTTCCCAAGTTTGCCAGTCTTGCAAATAATAGGTCTCGTAGGCAAATTCCCAAGGATTGGGGGAGAGGGAGACCATGCAATCCTCGTCCATGGCTTTGACGCTGTGGAAAAACTGGGCCATGACTTCGGTGATTTTGTCGGCGTGCCATGCAATCCAGGCGGGATCTTTGGCATTGGCGGGGGGCTGCTGGCCGTTGTGTTCGCGGGCGTAGAGTTTGGCGGTGTAGGGGTCGTAGCCGAAGTCGACGGGGAGGCCGAGGATGAATGTCACTGAAGGTTGGGCTAACTGGGTAGATTAGAGCGAATTGCCCTGGGAGGGCTGGCACCTTCAGCAACTGCCTCGATGACTTGCTTATAGAGTTGTGCCATGGCGATGTCTGGGAAAAACTGACTAGACTCCACTGGAATGTACTCTTCAGGCGTCATGCCAAAGATAGTCAATGTCTTTCCGCGCACTAGCCAGACTTCAAGCACGCCAAAAGGCTGATAGTCCTGGATATTAGTGAAGTTTGTCACATCAACTTCCACTGCAATATCTGGCGGTGGGTCAATGGCTAGGTCAATTCGGCTTTTATGAATCACCGCTTCCCAATGATTGAGCCAGAAGCAATGGTCGGGCTCGATGCCTGCCTGTTCAGGAACTTGTAGCGTCACGGGTGTCGTGCGGACGTAATCGCGCAGTTGCTGGTTGAGGAGCGCAACGATCAGATCGGCAACAATAGCATCTAGCTGCCCATGCTCAAAGGTTGGCATCTTGAGGGTTAGGTATCCGTTCGCATATTTTAGGCGCGGCGTACTGCGGTCGCCTCGCTTGGCAACCAGCTGTTGGTACTCTGTCCAGCTCATGGGGATTGTCGCGACTGAGCCATCGGGTAAAGATTTAATGGGTGCGATCGCAATCATTTCTCTGCACCAAAGCCGTTCTACTGTTCTGATTATAATCTGTTCAATCGGGGTGCCAGCAGGCTGGAAAAGGCGCGATCGCGCTCCCCCAAGGTCTCATAGAAAAAGAAAGAGAAACCGCCAATCCCTTCACTTCTCACTTTTCTGACTTGTTCTTCAATTTGACTTATCGGCACATCGCGATTCTTTAGCCCAGCCAAAATACCGATCGCAGTTGGAATATGCTCATTAGCCTGCTGAACCGTGCGGTGGCGAATCTCCCGTTCGAAGCGAGGCATGTCGTTGCGGTAGACCTGGACGATGAGTTGTTCTAAGTAACCGGCACGTTCCCAGGTTTGCCAGTCTTGCAAATAGGTTTCGTAGGCAAACTCCCAGGGATTCGGCGACAGCGAAACGATGCAGTTTTCGTCCATGGCTTTGACGCTGTGGAAGACCTGGGCCATGACTTCGGTGATTTTGTCGGCGCGCCATGCAATCCAGGCGGGGTCTTTGGCGTTGGCGGGGGGCTGTTGGCCGTTGTGTTCGCGGGCGTAGAGTTTGGCGGTGTAGGGGTCGTAGCCGAAGTCGACGGGGAGGCCGAAATGGTCGTCGAATTGGATGCCGTCGATGTCGTAGTTGGCGACGAGTTCGGTGACGAGGGCGGTGATGTAGGCCTGGACTTGGGGATGGAAGGGGCTGAGCCATTGGCGGGGGATGCGGCCGCCTTCGAGCCAGGTGTCGCTGCCGTCGCTGCGTTGGCTGATCCAGTCGGGGTGGCGTTGGGCGATGGCGCTGTTGTCGGGGAGCATGAAGCCGAATTCGAGCCAGGGGATGATTTGGAGGTTCTGGCGGTGGCCTTCGCTGACGGCTTCAGCCAGCATGTCGCGACCTTTGAATCCGGGCTCTGGATCGAGGGCGGTGCCGCTGACGGCTTTTTGGATTTGGCTGGGGTAGAGGGTGTGGCCGCCGTTGAGGATGGTGGGGTAGGCGGTGTTGAAGTTGAGGCGGTGGAGGCGGCGGAGGCCGTTGCGGAGGTTGGCTTTGGTGAAGAGGACGCTGCTGTCGATGTTGGTGAGCCAGACGCCTCGGATTTCTTGGCTGGGGCTTGGAGATGGATTGGCTGGGGTTGGGAGGTTGAGGAGGAGGGCGATCGCGAGTCCTAGGCTGATGAGCAGGGTTAGGAGGTGGGGGCGTTTGGGCTGCTGCATGGCTTGGGCGATTCCTTTAGGAAGCTTGCTTTGCGATCGCTGGGATCTAGATGCTGTGACTGTGGTGCAAATCCGGTGGTTTCAAATTGCGAGGATTGCAGCCTGCTTTAGCGGGCTTGAGTTCTCAGCTGTGAGGTTTAGCTCACAGCTTTGCCTGGGCTTTTTGCTATTGCTTTGGCTTTTGAATGGAGTCAAACCGACAAACCGCAAATCCATGAGGGCCAGCCCTCAAACTCCCGCCGGATGGGACGGGCGCGTCCCCTACGGATCACCCCTCCGATGCGGGCTTGGGTTGCTTCACTGGAGTTGGTGAGGACTGGGGGCGATGAAGCACTTTTGGGCGTTGTTGTGGGGCGAGGGACGCAGAAGATTCTGGCTCTATTCGTTGATGTGAGGCTATCTTCCCCCTTTCCAAGGGGGATTTGAGGGGGTGGCTGTTTGGCCTAATGCAGTTTGCTTATTCCCCGAACCTAGCCTTCATTTGCTCGTAGACTTCTTCGGTGATTTGGGTGATGCCTTCTTCTTTGGCAAATTTCTCAATTTTTTTGCGGGCGGCGGGGCGGACGAAGAAGGGGATTTCTTTGAGGCGGGCTTTGGCGGCGTCGGTCCAGTCCATGGGGCTCCTGATGGTGATTAGAGAATAAGAAAAGTGTATAGATAGTGCTGCAAATTCTGAAGGGGACTACATGTGGCGGTGCGACCCGTAAAATGGTTGCTGTGGTGGCTAGTTTGCCTCTACCTGTAGGGATAAACGTTTTCTTCGCCAGCTCGTGACCCTCATTCGCTGTGACCCCAATAGCTCCGAGTAATTTAACTGTGACTACTGCTGCCCCTCCGTTGCCTGCTGGTTTTGCCGATCTTGAAGCGGCGCTGAAGCATTATTACGGCTATGAGACGTTCCGGCCGGGGCAGCGGGACATCATTGAGGCGGCGATGGCGGGGCGGGATGAGCTGATCATTATGCCGACGGGGGGCGGGAAGTCGCTCTGTTTCCAGCTTCCGGCGCTGCTGAAGCCGGGGGTGATGGTGGTGGTGTCGCCGCTGATTGCGCTGATGCAGGATCAGGTGGAGTCGCTGCAGGAGAATGGGGTTGCGGCGACGTTTTTGAATAGTAGCCTGGCGGCGGAGGAGGCGCGGGCTCGGCAGAATGATTTGCTCGATGGCAAGGTCAAGTTGCTCTATGTGGCACCGGAGCGATTGCTGAATCCGACGTTCCTGACGCTGCTGGATGAGGTAGCTGAACAGGTGGGGGTATCGGCCTTTGCCATTGATGAGGCCCATTGTCTGTCGGAGTGGGGCCATGATTTTCGGCCGGAGTATCGCCAGCTCAATCGCATTCGCCAGCGCTATCCCTATGTGCCCTGTATGGCCCTGACGGCGACAGCGACGGAGCGGGTGCGGGAGGACATTATGGCCCAGCTCCAGCTGCGGGAGCCTTTGGTCCATGTGGCCAGCTTTAACCGCACGAACCTGTATTACGAGGTGCGGCCGAAGGATCGCAATGCCTATGGCGGGCTCTTGGCTCTGGTCAAGAAGCATAAGGAAGGCTCGGCGATTGTCTATTGCCTCAGTCGCAAGAGCGTGGATGAGACGGCGTCGCGGTTGCAGCAGGATGGCATTAATGCCCTGCCCTATCACGCGGGGATGAGCGATCGCGCCCGCGCCCAAAACCAAACCCGCTTCATTCGCGATGATGTTCAGGTGATGGTGGCGACGGTGGCCTTTGGCATGGGCATCAATAAGCCCGACGTTCGCCTCGTGGTCCATTACGACTTACCCCGCAATATCGAAGGCTATTACCAGGAATCGGGCCGGGCGGGGCGAGATGGCGACCCCGCCCATTGCACGCTGTTCTTTAACCCCGGTGACCTCAAGCGGATTGAGTGGATTATTGACCAGAAGGTGGACCCCCAGACCGGGGAGCCCCTGGAGCATGAGCAGCGCATTGCCCGCCAGCAGTTGCGCCAGGTGGTTGACTATGCCGAGAGCACGACCTGTCGCCGCACGATTCAGCTGCGCTATTTTGGTGAGCAATTCGGCGGCAACTGTGAGCAGTGCGATAACTGCTGCCACCCCCAGCCCATTGAAGATTGGACGATTGAGGCTCAGAAGTTTTTGTCCTGTGTGGCCCGCTGCAAGGAACGCTTCGGCATGGCCCACATCATTGATGTGTTGCGGGGCTCGAAGAATAAGCGGGTGAAGCAGTATGGCCATCAGGAGTTGTCCACCCATGGCATTGGCAAGGACCGCACGGTGGACCAGTGGCGGTTATTGGGGCGATCGCTCCTCCACCAAAATCTCCTCGGCGAAACCCAGGACGGCTACCCCGTGCTCAAACTTAACGAGGGCAGCTGGGAAATCCTGCGCCAGCAGCGCAAGGTCGATGTGGCCGTGCCCCGTGAGCTGAATGTGGTGGATACGGCAGCCAGTGCCAGCCGCCAGGAAGCCGAGCAGTTGTTTGATCGCTTGCGTCGCCTGCGCAAGACCCTGGCCGATGAGCAGCGCATTGCCCCCTACATGGTCTTTGCCGATTCCAGCCTGCGGCAGATGGCCCAGAAGCGGCCCCAGAGTCTGATTGCCTTTGGCAATATCTCTGGCGTGGGCAATCGGAAATTGGAGCAATATGGCGATCGCTTTATTGCCACTATCCGCGACTACTGCGAAGAGATGGGCTTAGAGGCAGCTAGCCCTGAGCCAGAAACGACTAACTCAGCTCCCCGTGCGCCGAGACGGCGAGGCGCTTTAGGAAATACTCACTTCGCCACCCTGGCGCTTTTCCAAGAGGGTCATAGCCTCCAGGACATTGCGGAGCAGCGCGAGATCAAGCCCCGTACCGTGCTCAATCACATTGCTAGTCTGATTGAGGAAGGCCAGATTAAGCAGCGGGAAGGCTTGCTCGAAGAAGAAGCTTTTGAGGCGATTTGCCTAGCCATGGGAGAAGTGGGGGATGCCATGTTGGGCACCATCTATGCCCACCTCCAGGAGCGCTATGACTACGACGACATCATCGTGGCGCGAGCATTTTGGCGCCACGAGCAAAAGCAGGCGATTGGCCTCGCAGCACAGTAAAGCCGTCGAGACCTGAGTGATTAGACGTTCAGCTAGATGGCTGAACTGCTTTGGCTGGGCCTATTTCTTTCGGGTGAAGTGGGCCAAGCAGCGAAGGGGTATGGAAGTGAGGAGCCAGGCAAGAGTCTGTCGCTATCGCTCGATTCGAAGCTGAGCTCACCTGATATTGACAAATAAATATTCTCTCCGGACAAATAAATAGTCAGTGCGGATATAAAAGTAGTAGAAATACGCAGGCCATTCTCCCGATAGGGAGGTGACCTTTTAGTAAGCTGAATAGGGAAAAGTTGGCCTGGTGGTTGCGGGCTGAGCCGCTTGCGGACTCAGTCTGAGGAAAGTCCGGGCTCCCGAAAGACCAGACTTGCTGGGTAACTCCCAGTGCGGGTAACCGTGAGGATAGTGCCACAGAAACATACCGCCGATGGGGCTGTTGGTTTGGAGTCTTTGGCTTCGGCCCAGTTCACAGGTAAGGGTGCAAGGGTGCGGTAAGAGCGCACCAGCAGCATCGAGAGGTGCTGGCTCGGTAAACCCCGGTGGGGAGCAAGGTCGCAGGAGCTACGGTTGGTCTTTTACCAGCTCCTAGTTGGAGAACCGCTTGAGGCAGGGAGTAATTCCTGTCCTAGATAGATAACCGCCCACTGCTGCTCTTGCTTTGGCGAGGGCTACAGGGTACAGAACCCGGCTTATGGCCGACTTTTCCCTCTAGGTTTTCTACGCTGGAGTTTTTTGACTCCATGACTTGGGGCTTGATGCCTCTCGGAATCGATCTCACTCAGGGCTTGCAGAGGTTTGGGCCTATCTAGGTTCAGCCCAATCCACTGCTTAGTTGCAATGGCAGTGTTCATGGCTGGATGAGGAGAGCGTGAAGCGCTCTTTAGGGGAGATTCACCGTTCTTTCAGATTGGCAGGGGGAAACATATTGTTTCCGCGAATTACTGCGCTGAGCAATGTTTGCTCCCGGTTGGTCTGTTCTAATGATCCTCGATCCCGCTGGCCAATTGAGCGCGTCGGAGCAAGTTTCTCCGTTTTGTCTGTTCTGGCGATCGCAACTCAAGCAAGTGCAAAAAGAGTCCCCCCCCTTTAATGCGGTCAGTGCCCAACGGCGCAACGGCCTAATACTTTGTAAGGCTTACCATGCCGAATTTGCTGGCCCAGGTGCTGCTATTGGGCGCCCCTGCGACTACGATTGCGAGTTCGCCATTGCCCTAGGTAAGAAATGGAAGCTGGTGGATGTCTCCACCGCAGATGAGGCTCAAAATGCTTATCGCCGCCGCATCCAGTGGATGTATTGGCTGAAGAAGATTACGGAGCAGAAGCAGCCGCTCCAGCGTGCTGAGGCCTTATTGTCCAGTTTTGATGCATTCTTTGATGCGGATGCGATCGCCGCTCTGCCGCCGTTTGTGCTGGCTCGTTTGGTTGGCGTCTTTGAAGGCACGATGATTCAGGTTCATCGTCAGCATTACGAGGCCTTGGGGATTTCTGTGCCTGCGGTTGCGGAGCCCAATCGTCATTGGCACTATGTGGACCTGCCCCATTCGCTTTCCCCGGCTCCAATGCCTGTCCCCCAGGCTACGGGTATGCCTCCGAAGAGACGCTCTTCGAAGAGCCGTAGTTCCTTGATTATGTTTTAGCTTTGCTCGTTGTAGGTGGGCTGTTCGTCTGTGGTGGTTCCCTGGGCTGAGATTCCCACGGTTTGGGGTATTTGCCTCTCTGTGCCTGACTTGCTTGAGAGCTAAATGTCTCGATTCATTGTGACGGTTGTGAGATCTATCGTCAGGTCGCTTTCTGCCGAATTAGAGTGGAGCTAGGGCGAAGGCAGTTGCCTTCGAGATATCACAGCAAGATTAATCATGGATCCCCAGCGACGGCAGCGGTTAGAGCAGTTTTTACGCAAGTTGGGTCTGGTTGATTACGACCAAGTTAATTGGAGGATGCTGGATTTGGCCTTAACCCATTCCAGTGCCTCGCCGGATCAAAATTATGAGCAGCTTGAGTTTGTGGGGGATGCCGTGGTGCGACTGGCCTCGGCGAAGTTTTTGCTAGAAACCTATGGCGATGCTCCGGTGGGAGATTTGGCGGCGCTCCGTTCGGTGTTGGTGAGCGATCGCGTTCTCGCTGACATAGCCAAGGTCTACCGCTTGGATAAATACATCCTCATGTCCGCCAGTGCGGCAGGCGATCGGGCGGGATTTCGCAGTCGCCAGGCCGATGCTCTGGAGGCTTTGATGGGAGCGCTGTATCTGAGTACAAATGACCTGAGCTACGTGGTTCCCTGGCTGTTGCCCCATCTAGAGCCCCTGGCTGAGCAAATTCGCAAAGACCCAGCCAAGCAGAACTATAAAGCTGCGCTTCAGGAGTGGAGCCAGGGGAAATGGAAGGAATTGCCGGACTATCGCGTGACTGAAGCGAGCGTTGTCCATGGAGATCGGGAACGCTTTATAGCAGAGGTTTGGCTCCAGGGCTGTTGTTGGGGGAAGGGTAAAGGCCCATCCATTAAGGCAGCCCAGCAAGCAGCAGCCCAGGCCGCTTTTGAGCGAGCCCAGGCAATGGGATAGGAGCGAGAACGACGCTCATTTGTGTTTGCTAGTTCGCCATGGGGTGGGCTGGCGGAAACTCGCCCACTGGGATTGCTGCGGAATACAAGCCTCTATGAACTATGCGTAAAGCGGCTTGGCCGTGGAGTTCCATGAGCTTGTCTTCCACTGACTTGTCTTCTGCTAAAAAACAAGAATCGATCCAGGTGGCCCAGGGGCCGCTGACTGGTTTTGCTCCAGTGACTGTTGGGGAGTCTGGGGCTCGCCTCAAGGTTGGTGTTTTTGGAGCAGGTCGCTGGGGTAGCCATTTAATTCGCAATTTTGGAGCAGCGGCGCGAGCTGATGTGGTGGCTGTGGCAGATCCCCATGCTCCAGCCCTGGAGCGGGTGGGCTCGCTGTTGGAAGAGGCTCCCTTGCTGACGACGGACTGGCGAGAGCTATTGGCTACACCTGGTTTGGAAGCTGTGGTAGTCGCGACGCCCGCTGTGACCCATTACGAGGTGATTGAGGCGGCGTTGAAGCAGGGGCTCCATGTATTGGCGGAGAAGCCCTTGACCTTGACTCCGGCGGAATGTGAGACGTTGTGCTGGTTAGCGGATGCCAGCGATCGCCAGTTGATGGTTGACCATACTTATTTGTTTCATCCAGCGGTGTCAGCGGGCTATCGCTTGATTCAATCAGGGGCACTGGGTCAGCTGCGTTATGGCTATGCCAGTCGGACTCACCTGGGACCCGTTCGTCAGGATGTTGATGCCCTGTGGGATCTGGCAATCCATGACATTGCGATTTTTAATTATTGGCTGGGCTTAGGCCCCACGATGGTGCAGGCCCAGGGGCAGATTTGTCTTCAGCCCCATTTGCAGACGCCGCTTTCGCCCCAGGGCTTGGCGGATACGGTGTGGGCACAGTTGCAATATCCGTTCCCTTCGTTGCAGGCGGGCACGGCGGGATTATCGGTTAACCTCCATTTCTCTTGGCTGAATCCTGATAAGCAGCGCAAGCTGGTGCTGGTGGGCGATCGCGGCGCTTTAATTTTTGATGAGCTGGCGGAAGACTCCCTGGTGCTGATGCGAGGGCGTTTGGAGCCTGAGGGCCAGCGGATTGTACCGATGGATCAGACGCGAGAGGTGGTTGAGGTTCCTTCCCAAGAGCCCCTCAAGCAGATGTGTGAACATTTCATCGATTGTGCTCTATTGAACCAGGTCTCGCCTGTCTCGCCGGGGAGCATGGGCCGGGACTTAGTTACGGTGTTGAGTGGCTTGAGTCAGTCTTTGAATGAGGATGGACAGCCGGTTTTATTGGCATAGCTTTGGGAGACAGGGGGCTGGGATGGAGAGGCAAGTGAATCTCAACGGTGGTGCCTTGGCCAAGACCTGGACTGTAGAGGCGGATTGAGCCGCCCATGCGTTCCATGAGGGTGCGGGAGATGGCAAGACCCAAGCCACTACCTTCGTAGGGGGGGCGACTGGCTTGACTGGCCCTAGCAAAGGGACGAAATAGGCGTTGGCGCTGATGTTGGTCGATGCCGATGCCCGTGTCTGTGATGCTGAGGACGACGGTTGGCTCTGATGGATGAGCTACGATGCCTTCTAGCGCGTTGAGGGTCTGTAGCGCAATGTTGATACTGCCATTGTCAGTGAATTTGATGGCGTTGCTGATGATGTTGAGGATGACCTGTTTGAGTTTGTCGCGATCGGCTTGGACCCAGTAGTGACTAGCGTTGGAATTGCCTGTGGGGAGCTGTTCCTTAAAGGCGAGCCCTTTTTGAATCAGGTGGGAACGTTCCATCTCTAGGACTTCTGTGAGAAGTTCGCTTAGTTCGAACTGTTGATGTTCAAATTCAAATTTTCCGGCCTCGATGCGGGCGATGTCTAGGAGTTCATTCAGGACTTTGAGCAAATGTAGGGCTGCCTGATTGGCCTGGCTAAGGCAGGCTGCTTCTTCTTCTGCATCATCGCAGTAGCCATCCTGAATGAGTTGGATGTGGCCGATGAGGGCATTGAGGGGAGTTCGTAGTTCGTGGGAGGTGGCAGCGAGGAAGTCGCTTTTGAGTTGACTGGTGGCGTAGGCTTCTTGTGTGGCCTGCTCTAAAGCCGCAGAACGGTGATTGAGGCAGTCAATGAGCTGATTGAAGGCACCCGCCAATTGCTGAAATTCTTGGATTTTGAAGGGTTTGTCTGATGGTTTATTGAAGAGGAACCTCTTCCTAGCCTGGGGGGGAGGACTGTCTGGGGTATTACATTCTGCTGCAGTGAGTTGTCGTTCTGCTGCAGTGAGTTGTCGCTGGACTGCGAGGAGGCGATCGCGTAATCGTTCTACGGGGCGAGCCAGCTCTCGGGAGAGGTACAGAGCCACGGCAATGGAGATGCCCGTGAGGGCGAAGGTGGCTCCAAACATCCAATGGGTCAGGCTTTTGAGGGGGGCCAGGATTCGGCTGGTGGGGATTGCCACAACGATTTGCCCGAGGGATGGAGCCTGCTCTGGCGGCATCGCCCCATCTGGGGTTGGGCCAAAAGGTGCGAGGCGAACGCTGTGGCTGGCGATGATCCACTGACCGTTGAGGATGAGGTGGGGATTGGGTTGGCCTGGGCGATCGTTAGATGGCGGAGTGAGTGGGAAATTTGTGGAAGTGAGCTGTCCCATTAGTTCACAGGTGGGGTTGGGAGAGCAGGTCTTGGCTTGGCTTGGGAAGGATGACTCCATCGCAGAATGACCTAGCAGCTCCCCTTGGGGACCAAACATGGCCAGCACTGGAACTGAAGCATTTTGGTTTGTAACGAAGGGCCGGATGAGGACGTTGTCGAGACTGCGTTGGATGATGCTCTGATAGTCACAACGGTTGAGGGGAGAGGTGGCAGATGAATGATTTAAGCTGGGTTTGCATGGGTTGGTTGTCTCTGAGCTGCCGATGAGTTCTAGCTGACGTAACTCAAGGGTCACTGCCCGGGACTTAGCGACTTCCTGGGCCTGCTGATGGGCGTTATCGAGCAGGCTGCGGCGAGCTTGATGCAGCACTAGCCATTCGCTGATACCGAGGAGGGGCATCAGTAATAGCAAGATGCGGGTTAGCAGGATGTGGCGAAAGCTATGGGGGGACACAGATGCCATAGAAATATCTACGAATAGGCTTGAAGCTAATAAAACTCTTTAGGTTTTACGGAGTGCGAAGTGCAATAGGATGCTGCTGCAACATCCTGTGGCCTGTTTTAATTTGGATTGAGACTTTGGCTAGAGGAAAGAGTTCGTCAGAGATATTTGAACCTCTCTGATCAAATTTGATCCTGGCTTGAGTATCGCAGGAATAAAATCTTGTAGCCGTACTTTAATTGCCATCTTTATATCGTTTGAGAGATATAATTCCCGGAAGATTTACTGATGGTTTTGCCGGACAAAATTCAGGCTATGGTCGCGAGAAAAGACTTGCTTCACACCACTGTTGTGTTGGCTATGAGTGCCGATGGTAAGATCTCGGACCGAGGGCGATCGCCAGCGCGTTTTGGCTCTGCTGCGGACCAAGCCCATCTGGAAGCCCAAGTGGCTTTGGCTGATGTGGTTCTATTTGGAGCTGGTACGCTGCAGGCCTATGGCACGACGATGTCGGTGCGAGAGCGGGCTTTGAAGCAGGGTCGCCAAGAACGGGGGCAATCGAGTCAGCCGGTGCAAATGGTTTGTTCGCTATCCGGTGAGCTGGATGCCTCTGCAAAATTTTTTGATCAGCCGGTGCCTCGTTGGTTATTGACGAGTCAGGCAGGGGCAACTCGATGGCAGAGAACGAATCATTTTGAGCAAGTTTTAATTGCGCCGCAGCTTGGAAACGGTGGAATTGATTGGCCGCAGATTTGGCGCGATCTAGACAATCAAAACATCAATCGCTTAGCCGTTTTAGGGGGAGGTCAACTGACGGCAGCTTTGTTTGAGGCGGAACTCGTGGATGAATTATGGCTGACGATTTGCCCTTTGGTGCTGGGGGGGGAGCGATCACCGACGCCAGCGGACGGGCAGGGATTCTTGGCAGCTCAGGCTCCGCAGCTCAAATTGTCATTGGTCAAACAACTTGGAGAAGAGTTGCTTATACACTACAAGGTCTTGGCAAGGGCTAGGAGAGATGGCTCGGAGGCTTAGCCGCTGACTTCAGGGCGATGGCTGCCGAAGACATCTGCTTCGTGGTCGCGAGCCTGTTCCATTTCGGTGACGTAGCCACAGTGGGCTTGGGGGAAGGCATCGCAGTAGGCGACGTAGGGCTTGATGTCGAGGATGGGGGTCTGGTCGAGGAGGTCGATGCCTTCGACATGAAGGATGTTGTTTTCGACTTTGAGCAGGCGGATGGCGCTGAGACCGATGGGGTTAGGGCGGTGGGGGGCTCGGGTGGCTAGGGTGCCGCGCTTGACGCGGGGGCCTCGGGGCAGGGTGACTGTGGGGTTCCAGTTGTTGTTGAGGTGGAGCCAGGCAATGACCCAGATGTAGTCGAAGCCTTCTAGATCTTTGAGGGCGATCGCCGGAACCACCTCTTCAAAGAGCTCAATCGTAGCTGTGGCAGGTTGATAATCCTCTGGGGCCGACTTGAGTTGGGACTGACGGGGGGTGCCGTGGCGTTCGGTGTAGGGCGATCGCACCCGCCCAATGGGCTGCATTGTGATTTCGCTGGGAAATTCGACGGCTTGGATATATCGCTTTTGGGGCAGCTTGGGCATGGGAGCGGCAGGGCTAGAGCATTGCTATAAGCATAGGTGCAGCTTGGCCCAGGCCGCAGATGACAGAACATGACGAGCTGGCTGGCTGGCAGCATTGCTTATCTAAAATGGCTCAAGCATTCTCTGTTCAATCTCAGCCAGGACAATTCCCATGCAGTACGAAGAGCGAATCATCATTAAGGCCTCAGTGGAACGTATCTGGAAGCTCTATGCCGATGTGGAGAATTGGGCCAAGTGGGATCCAGATACGAAGGCTTCGGCAATGGATGGCAAGTTTGAGACGGGGACGACAGGGTGGCATCAGTCACCTACGGGGCCGAGGACGCCGCTACGGTTAGCCTCGGTGGTGGTGAATGAGTCATTCTTGGTTGAAACGCGATCGCCCTTATCCAAAATTCAGTATGACCATCAACTTGTGGAGCGAGAAGATGGGGTTGAGGTTATCCATACGTTGACGTTTTTGGGCTTGCTGGGCCCTCTTTGGGGCCGGACGATTGGCAAGATCATTCAGCGAGGAATGCCTCAAACCCTGGGGGGACTGAAGAAGAAAGCGGAGCAAGCTGAGAAGGCAAAGAAATCAAAGAAGTAAAGCTTAGTTGCCTGTTTTTAACTGCCGCTGACGCAGCCATGCTCCTGTGCCAATTCCGAAAATGGCAGTGGCGAGGTTGAGCAGTTGGATTGGCCAGGGCTCTTGGCTGTGGCCCAGGATGGCGGAAACAATCCAGAGAATGGAGGCTAGGGCCATGAGGCCTAGGCCATGTTTGAAGGGAGTTTGCTTGTAGAAGGGGTTGGCTTCGAGATCTAGTGAGCTGTCGTGACTGCGGGGGGCTATTAGGGCTGTGATGTAGCCCCCGGCGGTGGCGAGGACGAGCTGGGTGAGGCCGAGAATGATGAGTATTGTGGGCGTGAATTCGAGGGGGGACTGGGTTTCTAGAAAACCCATGAGGGCGATGACGCCGAGGGCTATGAAGAGGTAGCCAGCGGCGATCGCCAGGGCGCTCTGCACACCCGTTTTTGCCGGAGTGAGCACAACGACAGTGCCAGCTTCTGGCTTGGCTTGGTTGGATTGACTCGCAGAATCCTGATTGGATTGAGCAGGAGCCTTGGAAGCAGGGGGCTCTGGAGGGGGGAAGCTTGTGGGCATGGCAGATGCAAAGGTAGTAGTGATAACTTCCTGGCGTTGCTCAGCCTAGCGGTGGCTGGGGGCAGGGCGGGCGTCAGTTAGGAGCCAGTAGAACAGTGGTACAAGGACGATGAAGCTGGCGCAGATCATTAAGACGGCGCTGATGCTGACGGTGAGGGAAGGAGCCATTGCTTTAAATCCTGTGTGAGTAGTTTAACGAAGCTTCTGAGGGCCCTATCTATAGGACCAGGGGAAACTTCATGGGAGTCAGCTGTGTTTCCTGAAAAAGTTAGGATGCTTTAGTCTTTGTTACGTATCTTTGGGGTTATTGGCTTCCAAGTCAGGAACGAGTTGGGTTGTTTTTGTAGTCATGGGGAGCGGTTCTTAAGTCAATTGCGCTGGAATCCGCTATCTTTAGAGCCCCATTGCTGATGCTGGCTTTCAACTCGCCCTAATCAAGCTAGACGATTGATTAACTGGCAATCTCCTGCTGGTTAATTCCGTGGTTTTGCTGCCAAATGGAAGATAGGACCTCCGTTAAAGCTGGGGCATTTTGCCAGTTGGGCTGTTGATTTTGTGATTCTCTCAGGGGCATTACTCAGGTGCCTTGGGGAGAGAAAACGCAGGATTAGGCCAGTTTCGATGCCCGATGTGTTCCTTGCCGCTTATTGAATTGCCCATGCTGACTCGCGAAGCTGAATTATTAGTGCGGATAGCGCGGCCTGAGGATTTAGAGGCAATCCGAGATTTACAGTTGATGTCGCTGAAGGTGCTGACAGCGAAGGATTATGATGCGTCGCAGGTAGATGCGCTGTTGGCGAGTAAGGCTGAGCTACGGGGCTGGGATGAGCACCATTTTGTGGCGGAGGTGCATGGATTAATTGTGGGTTTTGGGGCGCTGGCCCGGTGGCGACCTTGGGTGAATGCGTTGTTTGTACATCCGGAGTTCACGCGGCAGGGTATTGCGACGCGGCTGCTGGGGGCGATGGAGGAGGAGGCTTTGCGGAGACGCGATCGCGTTCTCTGGGTCTTGTCTTCGCTCACCGGAGGACCGTTTTACCGGGCTTTAGGATTTGAGGTGGTGCGGGATGAGGTGATCTCGGTGGATGGCGGCGGTGCTGTGCAGATTCCTTGTTTGCGGATGCGAAAGAACTTGATTGGCACTGGCGCTGAGGT